>JBKJQC010000759.1:0-4231 GCA_046593995.1 Polyangiales bacterium | reverse complement strand
GTCTTGCAGTCGGTCGCATCGCAGCCGTACGGGCTGCACCCCTTCGAGGCCGCGGCGCCGCAGGTCCCGGCGCCGTTGCAGAACGCCGCCGCCTTCGAGATGCCGCTGGTGCAGCTGGGAGTGCCACACACTGTCGACGTGCCCGGCGCCGCTGCGCACGCGGTGCGGTTCGAGCCGTCGCACGCGGCCTGACACGCGCCGGTCCCGGTGCACGCCGTACGGGCCGCGTGGGGTGCGCCCGAGACCGCGACGCACTGTCCCTTGCTCCCCGCCACGTCGCACGCTTCGCACTGCCCGTCGCACGCCTTGTCGCAGCAGACCGCGTCCTTGCAGACGCCGGAGCCGCACTCGCTCGCCGCCGAGCAATCGACCCCGTTCGGTTTCGCGCAGGAGCCCTTCCCGGCGGAGCAGGTGAGCGGCGCGGTGCAGCTCGCGACGGAGCAACAGACACCGTCGACGCAGTTGCCGCTCGAGCACTGACCGCCACCGGTGCATGCCGTGCCGATGATGCCCGTCGTGACGCACTCGCCGGCCGCGCAGAAGTAGTTTGTCGCGCAGTCGACGTCGCCACCGCACGTCTTCTTGCACGCCGTTCCGCCGCACTTGAAGCCGCGACACGCCGTGGACGTCGGCGTCGCGCACGCGCCGAGGCCATTGCAGTACGCGGTCTCGGTCTCGATGGTGGTCACCGGATCGCACGACGCGGCGCCGCAGACCGTGTCGGTGTTGGGCGGATCGGCGCACTTGAGCGGGTTCGAGCCGTCACACTTCGCGCCGCACGTGCCGCTGCCCACGCAGGCGGTTCGCGTGCCCACCGGAGCGCCCAGCACAGGCGAGCAGGTGCCCATCTTCGTCGCGCGATTGCACGCCCCGCACTGCTCGGTGCAGTCCGTGTTGCAGCACACGCCGTCCACGCACTTTCCGGAGCCGCACTGCGCTGCGGTGGCCGCGGTGCATGCTTCCCCGAGGGGCAGCTTGCAGGTGCCTGCCGCGCCGGGGACGTTGCACGAGAGCGGCGCCGAGCAGCTCGTGGCGGTACAGCACGCGCCGTCCACGCACTTCAGACCGGCGGTGCACTCGCCGTCGACGGCACAGCCCGAGCCTTGTCCGCCGCTCGGAATGCACTGGTTGAGCGTCATGTCGCACTTGTTGCCGGTCGAGCAGTCCGCGAGCACCGTGCAGGTCGTCTTGCACGCGGTCGCGCCGCACGCGTACCGGCCGCAAGGCTTCGTGCTCGCCGTGTTGCACGCGCCGCCGCCGCTGCAGAACGCGGCCTGCGTCTCGATGCCGCCGGTGCACGTCGGCGTCACGCACTGCGTGGACGACGGTACCGCCTTGCAGGTCGTGTTGCTCGTTCCGTCGCAGCGGAAACCGCACGTGGTCCCGAAGTCGGTGCACACGGTGCGCGTGGTCCCGAAGCCGGTGACCGGCTTCCCGGCGGGATACGATGCCGGCGCGGCGGTCGGCCCGATCGTGGTGCAGGTGCCGAGCGCGCCGGCGACGTTGCACGCCTCGCACGTGTTCGCGCAAGTCGAGTTGCAGCAATATCCGTCGACGCAGTTGCCGCCGATGCACTCGAGCGACGTCGTGCACGTGCCGCCGTTTTGCTTCATCTCCCAGATCTCCTCGACGGCCGGATACGTGAGCGTCGTGCCTTGGACGAGCGGGCCGGATTCGAGCACACCGCCGATCGCCGCGACCGCCCAGCCGAACCCCGTCGACGTGTGCCGCGCACGTGCGTAGGTCATTGCCGTGGTCGAGCTCGTCCCGTCGGCCGCGACGAGGTTCGTGTCCTTGCCGCCGTAGGTCAGGTTGAACTGCGTCGCACCGCCCTGGAAATAGAGTCCGCCGCTGAACAGGACCTGGTTGTTCAGCTCACTGGCCGCGAGTCGACGACGGCCGGAGTTGAGGTCGCCGATCTTCGCCGTCGTCTTCGCGACGAGGTCGAAGGCATCGACGTTGGTCACCGCGCCCGAGGACGAGAGGCCGCCTCCGATGACGAACTTCCCATTCGCGATGGCGCCCGCGAGCTGCGAGCGCGCGACCGACAGCGACCCGCCCGACGCCCACGACGACACGTTGTAGTAGACGACGGTCGCCGACTTCGTACCCGTGCTCCCTTCACCGCCCGCGACGATGGCGAACGGCGAGGGGCAACTCGGTAGGGTGCACCCGCCGACGCGCGCGAAGGCCATCGCCGGGTAGACACGCGCTTCCGCCATCGCGGTGACGGCGACCCACGACGGCGTCGCCGCGGAAGCGTCGTTGATCATGTCGAACGCGGTCGACGCGCTCGTACCGTTGAAGCCGCCGGCCACCCCGACCACGGCCGCCCATCCGGGAATGGCGATGATGCTCTTGTCGTGCGCACCGATGCCGGCTCCCCAACGCGCGCCGCCGGGGAGCGAGTTCATGACGCGCCACTTCGGGGTCGTGTTCGGATCGTAGAGGTACGTCGAAGCGAGCGCGCCCGTGGGCTCACCGCTCGATACCGACGTCGCGCCGCCCGCGATGAACGCTCGGCCGCCGACGGACGTCTGCGCGTGGAGGAAGCGCACCCCCGTCGGGATCGGATCGGCAGCAGCGAACGTCCGCGTCTTCGTGTCGAACAGCTCGGTCGACGAGAGCACGGTGGTGTTCGCGCGTCCGCCGGTGACGAGGACGCATCCTTCCGTGCATCCGGCGATCCACGACGCACCGTGATCGTAGCGCTTGGTCGCGAGTCCGGCGGTGTTGGTCCAGGGCGGGTCGACGAGCACCGGATACGTGAGGCCGTCGTCGTCCCAGGTGGTGATGACACGACAGCGACTCGCACCGGGCTTGGTCACCGGGCGCCCCCACGGGGCAGCTCCGTTGGTGTCGAACGCGCAGCCCTCGACACGCAGCGCCCCGCGACGCGTGACGCCGTTCGCGTCCACGATCCAGGGCGCGGTCGTCCGCAGCACGGGATTGCCGCTCGGCTGCAGGATCTCGAAGACCGAGTCGACCACGCGCACGCCGACGTCGGCCGGGAGCGCCACGTCGTAGCGGGTCGCTCGCTCCTCGGGGCGCTCGGCGAAGCGCAGGTACTCCTCCGTGCCGCCCCGGGTCGGGATCTGGAAGAGCGTCGCGCCGGCGACTGCGCCCGGGTAGACGAGCATGCCGCCGGCGGGCGCCGCTGCGACGTCCTTCGCGCCGACGATGGTGACGGAGATGCCGATGCCGTGGCTCTCGACCACGAACGCCCGATCGGCACGCGACGGTAGGCGTACCCGCGCCGTCACGTTCGCGATGATCGGGATCAGATCGTCGCCGGCCCGGTCGAAGCCGCGCGCTACGGGCTCCGCGACGATCCGGTGACGCTCGGTTCCGCGCCCGTCGCGCGCGACGAAGTCGATCGCCAGCGTGGCGGCGCGGTCTTCGCGCGCTCCGGTCGTCCCGCCGTCAGCGGGAACAGCGCCGTCGCCCGACGAACAAGAGAGAGCGAAGACGGCCGAGAGAACAGCGAAGCGACGGCAGATCATGGAGCCCCCCGAGCACGAGGTGCTCCGTTCGCCATTCCAGCCCAATCGGCCCCGCGGGGGAAGCGCGGGGCCGGAGCGCTTGCCGGAAACTGCGCCCGCCGCGGCGACCTGGGCGACGCTCTCGGCACGATGCGTTTCGTATTGTTCCGATCGGTCGCTCTCCTCGCCCTCCCCATGCTCGCCGCATGCGGCGCTGGAGACGAGTCGCTCCCGCTCGCCGAGGCGGAGCCGGCGCCGACGAAGCAGGTCGCGACGCCCGTCGAATGCAACACGCTCGACGCCCCCACGCGTCTCGTCGCACGGCGCGCCGCATCGGGACGTGCGCCCGATCCGACAGGCGGCGTCCTCTCCGACGGCACCTGGGAGCTGGTCGATCGCGTCGTGCACGGGAGCTCGGCGGGCAACACCAACCGGATGGCGCTCACCTGGGTGGTGCGCGGCAACCTGCTCGAGTCGGTCTCGGTCACCGACAACGACGACCGCCCCATCCGCGGCACGGCACGCGTCACGGCCGACGCGGACACGCTCACGGTCGACGGCGCGTGCGGCTACGGCGATCCCGCGGACTACGGCTACGACGCGACCGACAACGAGCTCCGCCTCCACCGCGTGCTCGCTGCCGGGATCGTCGAGATCACCGTCTACGCGAAGCGTCACTGAGTCTTCGTCACGAGAGGACGGCGTGACGCCCCGACACGCGCGGGGTATCGTTCACGCGCGATGAAGCG
>JBKJQC010000746.1:0-4245 GCA_046593995.1 Polyangiales bacterium | reverse complement strand
CGATCGGCTCGTTCCAGGCGGTGAAGCACCAGTGCGCCGACGTGCTGGTCTCGCTCGAGTCGGCGCGCTCGGCGGTGCTGTGGGCGTCCAACGTCGCGGCAGGCAGCGTCGCGGACGTCGGTGAGGGCGACCTCGCGTCGGCGGCGTCGATCGCGAAGGCGACCGCGTCCGAGGCGGCGTTCCACGCGACGTCCCAGGCGATCCAGCTCCACGGCGGCGTCGGCTTCACGTGGGAGCACGACGCGCACCTCTTCTTCAAGCGAGCCCGCGCTTCGGCGGCGATGCTCGGTGACGCACGCGAGCATCGCGAGCGCGTCGCTCACGTCCTGTTCGACACCTGACCCACGAGAGACACCGGAGGCACGAGAGAGATGGGGGACATGGCGTTCTGGGCCCACGCGCAGGAGAACCCTTCGCACGTCGCTATCATAGAGATGGGCATCGAGATGGGCATAGAGATGCGCATCGAGCACTCCGACAAGGGGAAGGGCGAGCGCTCGATCACGGCGGGTGAATTGCTGAAGAGCGCCAACCAGCTCGTGCACGCGCTCCGCGCCCTCGGGCTGAAGCGCGGCGACGCCATCGCGGCGATGGTCGTGAACGAGACGGCGATGATCGAGCTGTTCCTCGCGGCGACGCAGGCGGGCCTCTACATCACGCCGATCAACTCCCACCTCGCCCCGCCCGAGGTCGCGTACATCGTGGCCGACTGCGAGGCGAAGGCGGTGTTCTGCAGCGCGAAGACGGCGGAGACCTGCGGCAAGGCGCTCGACTCGCTCGACTACCCGAAGGACGCGCGCTTCGCGACGTCCCTCGGCGCCGGCGTCACGGGCTTCCGCACGCTCGCATCGCTGAAGGAGGGCCAGCCCGACACGCTGCCGAGCGATCGCAAGACCGGCGCGTCGATGACCTACACCTCGGGCACCACCGGCAAGCCCAAGGGCGTGCGTCGTCCGCTCCCGGACGTCCCGCCCGAGCCCGTCGCCGCGAGCCTCGCGATGTTCCTCTCGCTCTTCGGCATCCAGCCGCACGAGAACGGCGTGCACCTCGTGGTGTCACCGCTCTACCACACCGCGGTGCTGAACTTCGCGACGAGCCACCTCCACCTCGGGCACACGCTGGTGCTGATGGAGCGATGGACGCCCGAAGGCATGCTCGAGGCGATCGCGCGTCACCGCGTCACGAGCACGCACATGGTCCCGACGCAGTTCCGCAGGCTGCTCGGTCTCCCGGACGACGTGCGCGCGAAGGCGGATCTCTCGTCGATGCAGCACGCGATCCACAGCGCCGCCCCCTGCCCCGTCGACGTGAAGACGAAGATGATCGCCTGGTGGGGCAACACGATCTTCGAGTACTACGCCGCGTCCGAAGGGGGAGGCACGCTGGTGCGCCCCGAGGAGTGGACGAAGAAGCCCGGCACCGTCGGCAAGGCGTGGCCGATCTCGACGATCAAGATCTTTACCGAGGCTGGCGTGGAGTGCGCGGCGCGCGAGGTCGGCACCGTGTGGATGAGCATGGGCGCCCACAAGTTCGAGTACCACAAGGACTCGAAGAAGACGGCGTCGAGCTGGCGCGACGGGTTCTTCACGGTCGGCGACGCGGGCTTCCTCGACGAGGACGGGTATCTCTTCCTCGTCGATCGCAAGAGCGACATGATCATCTCCGGCGGCGTGAACATCTACCCGGCCGAGATCGAAGCGGTGCTCGCGATGCACCCGCGTGTGGGCGACGTCGCCGTGTTCGGAATCCCCGACGACGACTGGGGCGAGCAGGTCAAAGCGGTGATCGAGCCAGCCGAGGGGACCGACGCGTCCGCCGGTTTCGCCGAGGAGCTGCTCGCGTTCGCGAAGGAGCACCTGGCGGCGTTCAAGATCCCGAAGACGATCGACTTCACGCCCCAGCTCCCGCGCGATCCGAACGGCAAGCTCTACAAGCGCCGTTTGCGCGATCCCTATTGGGAAGGGCGCGACCGCGCGATCTGAAACGATCCTCGCGGAAGCACGCAACCCGATCTCGCCTCGTGTCGACCATGCTTCGTCCCCTCGGAAGAGGCGGGACGAAGGAAGGCCGCCATGAACGTCACCCATCCGAACGACAAGTCGAAGATCCAGTATGACCCTGCTGCGAATGCTGGAGCGCCTCCCGGCTCCGAGAAGAAGGCCGAGTCGCCCACGACCTCCGGATCGATCGACCTCGAACATCCCGCACTGACCGCGGGCGCACCTGCCGCGGGAACGCTCGCCGCGTTCGTCGCGAACGCGAAGAATCTGCCCCAGTCGAACGATCAGAAATCGTTCGACCTATGTCTGCGGAACGCGAAGCTCGTAGAGAAGGGGACGGACGTCGCCGCGCATCTGGTGCTCCATGAGCTGGGTGCTCCAGTCATCGGCACCTTCGTGGTGGCAGGCATCGCCGGGCAAGCCGCGGGACACCTCTACGAGGCGAGCTGCGAGCCGCCGAAGCCACTCGGACCTCTCGCGAATGTGCCGGTCAGCACGCCGCCCGCGGGACCCTCCGCTGGATCCGCGAAGCCGGCGGCCGCTCCCGTCAACGCCGAAGCCACGAAAGCGCCGGTGAACAAGCAAGCAGCGCAGTCGCTGCCGCCGAAGCAGGATCCGACGTTCGACTCGAGCGATCCTTCCAAAAACGGCTGCGGCCTCCCGGAGTGACCCGTGGCCGACGCACATCCGTACCGCACCCTCCCGTCGACGGTACTCCCTTGGGTGGCGCGGACGCAGGGCGACCGACTGGAGATCCGGATGCAGCGCGGTGCGCCGATTCCGATCCGCATGATGGTGGCGGAGGCGATGCTCTGCCTCCTCCTCCTCGGGTGCTCCGGATTGGACTCCCTGCGCGCCGCTACGCTCGCAGTGATCACGTTGGCGTGCATGGCTCTCCGCGTCCGCGCAGCCGTGCGCAGCATGGACGGGCGTCTCGCCTTCGACCGCCGCTCGCTGCGCATCACCCGACCTCTCGAGTACTGGGCGTCGAGCCGCTGCGACACCAGGCACATCCGCAGCTTCGTCGCAGACGGCGAGCGTCTCGTCGTCGTCCGAGCCGACGGCGCGGCGCTGTCGCTGCCCACGACGGGGCTCGACGCCGACGAGACGGCGGTGCTCGCGTCCGTGCTCGAACGCCACCGCCACGCTCTCGCGGCGTAGCGACGAACGCGCTCACCATCGGCGCGCGAGCCTCCTCGCGGCCACGACGACTCGCCGGTCTTCACTGCGGCGGGATGCTACGCTTCTCGCGATGGTTGCGTGGTCGCGGATGGGTCCCGAGCTCGACGAAGCTCACGTCGATCAGAGGGTCTTCCTCTTCGACAAGACGTTCCGCGAGTACGAAGCGCTGCTGGCCATCCGCGGTGATCGCGGGAGCCCGCGGATCTACTACCTCGCGGGGACGATCGAGCTGATGAGCCCGTCCATCGACCACGAAGCCATCAAGACCTTGTTCGGCCGCCTGGTCGAAGTGTTCGCCGAGGAGACCGGGCTCGATCTCAACGGCTACGGCTCGTGGACGCTCAAGCGGCGCTCCCGGCAACGGGGCGCAGAGCCCGACGAGTGCTACGTCGTGGGTGCCACGCGCAAGAAGACGCCTGACTTCGCCATCGAGGTGGAGTGGACGCGCGGCGGTCTCGACAAGCTCGACATCTACAGCGCGCTCGGCGTGCGCGAAGTGTGGATGTGGAGCGTCAAGCGTGGCGTGGAGGTCTACTCATTGCGCGAAGGCGCCTACGAGAAGATCCCGCGCAGCGAAGTCGTCCCCGGCATCGATCTGGTCGCGGTCGCGAAGCTCCTCCGCGAGGAGAACCAGACAAAGGCGGTGCGCGAGTACCGTGCGCGCCTGACGAAGAAGCGGCGAAGTCCGTAGCGAGGACTCTGCGCGGAGTCGACGCCGCGGTTAGTCCGAACTCGACGTTCACCGCCTCCTCCTGCGCGCTCCGGTGACCTACCCTGCGCGATGCGACTCGACATCGAGCGCACGCGTTGTTCGGCGCGCGCCACTCGAGATCGATGAAATCGCCGAGCACAGGCCGAATGAAGCGAGAGCGCCGCCGCCCCCGCTGTACGGCGCGCGCGCTTCGCGTCAAGATTCGCGTCGAGGTATCTCCATGACGCTCGTTCCCTGTCCCGGCTGTCGGCGACACGTTCGCGGTGACGATGCGAGCTGCCCGTTCTGCCGCACGTCGTTGCCGCGGACCCTCGCATCGCGCGCCGTGCCTTCGCCCACCACGCGGCTCGG
>JBKJQC010000697.1:0-9122 GCA_046593995.1 Polyangiales bacterium | reverse complement strand
GCGACGGTGGCGTCGACGCCCACGCCCGTGTCGGCGAGCGAGGCGGCGACGAACTCGAAGTCCGGGTACGAGCACCCGATCGACGAGACGACGAACGCGATCGTGCAGGCGCGTCTCATGGTCAACCGGTCGCGCGTGGAACGAGCGCTTCGACCTCGCTCGCCTGGATCGGGATCGCGCGCGTCAGCACGTCCGGCTCACCGGCGGTGCAGAGCACGTCGTCCTCGAGACGGATGCCGCGCACGTCGGCGAACCGCGCGAGCTTCTCGCGATCGAGATCGCCGCGGAACGGCCCGGAGATCGCGGCGTCCGCGAGGATCGCGGGGACCTGGTAGAACCCGGGCTCGATCGTCACCGCCATCCCGGGAACGAGGTCGCGATCGAGGCGCAGATAGCGGTCGCCGAAGCGCGTCGACCGCGTCCGTCCCGGCGCGTACCCGGCACGATCGCCGAGATCCTCCATGTCGTGCACGTCGAGACCGAGGAGGTGGCCGACGCCGTGCGGGAAGAACAGCGTGTAAGCGCCGCGTTCGACGAGGCCGTCCACGTCGCCGCGAAGGACACCGAGATCGACGAGCCCGCGCACCAGCGTCCGGCCCGCCTCTACGTGCACGTCGCGATAGCGGACGCCGGGGCGCACCTTGTCGATCGCGGCGCGGTTCGCTGCGAGCACGAGATCGTAAATCACCCGCTGCGTCGCGCTGAAGGAGCCCCCCGCCGGATAGACGCGCGTCACGTCGCTCGACCATCCTTCGGCGTTTTCCGCGCCAGCGTCGACGAGCAGGAGATCGCCGCGCGCGACGATCCCGTCCGAGCGCTCGTGGTGGAGCACCTCTCCGTGCGTCGTCACGATCGAGCCGTACGCGGTCGTCATGCCGCAGGCGACGAACTCGGCCTCGATCGCGGCGCGCACCTGCGCCTCGCGCACGCCCGGCGAAAGCGCGCGTGCGCCTGCCAGGTGACCGCGCGCCGTCGCCTCGACCGAGCGACGCATCTGCGCGATCGCGGCCTCGTCGTGGGAGAGCCGCAGAGCGATCATCGCGTCGGCGAGCATCCCATCGACGCCCTCGACCTTCGCTGCGCTCCGCGGTGCGATGGGACGACCGAGGACGCTCGACTGCAAGGAAGCGGTCACGTCGCAGTTCGAGGGGATCGTGGCGACTGCTCGCCCCTTCACCCGCGCTGCGAGCTCGTCGGCGAACGCGACCTCGTCGACGCCCGTCTTCTCACGGACGGCGGCGATCCCCTCGGCCTCGCCGTGCCAGAGCGCGTCGTCGTCCGCGGGCCGCGGCACGAACAAGGTCGTGCGCGCGCCGTCGACGAGCAAGGCTGCGCCCGGGAGCTGCAGTCCGGTCAGGTAGAGGAAGTGGGACTCCGCGCGGAATGCGTAGCGGTTCGCAGGGTAGTTACGGACGCGCGGCGTGCCCGAGACGAGCAGCGCCGGCAGGTCCCCGAGGGTGTTCGCGAGACGAGTGCGACGGACCGCGAGGGCGGCAGCGGGAGTAGGGTCGGTCCACGACACGGTGCTCGAAGGCTAGCACTAGATGTCGATGACCTCGTCGCCGAGCACGAGCGCGCCGGTGCGGACCGGGTACGAGGATCATCGCCGAATGCTCCGGCCAGTGCGACCGCCGATCGCACGCGGGCATCCGAGCGCGCCACGTGCGTATCGCGGCGCTCTTGCTCGGGACCGTCGTCCTCTTGGTGTCGGCAAGGGCTGACGCCCATCCGGTCCCGACCATCCCGTGGATCCTCGTGCAGACCGTCCCGAGCCCGGAGCTCGCCTTTGCACGGGAGGGCGCGCGCAGCTTCGGCATGCGCTGGCAGGTGACGCCGTTCCTCTGGTCGTTCGGGATCCACCGACGCGCGCCGGCCCGCACGCGCTTCTTCGTCGTCGAGCCGCCGATGCGCCATGCGGGCTCGTACGAGCTGTTCTTCGCGCCGGAGTGGCTCGCCCCGGGCGCCGACGGCCGCTTCGTCGCGCACGCGGGGCTCCGCGGGTGGTTTCCGATCGCCGATCGCGGCGAGTCACTCGCAGCGACGATCACGACCGGCGCCTATCGGGACGGCTCGCAGGTCGGCCCCGAGCTCGCGCTCGGTCTGCACGTCCTCTACGGCACGCTCGGCGTGGAGCTCGCGCACGCTCCGCGACTCCGCGGCGCCGAGTGGATCTTCGCGTTGAAGGTGCGGGTGCTATGAGATCTGTGAAGCGTGGGTTCACAGCGCTCGTGATGGTCGCTGTTGTCGCCGGCTGCGGGCGGATCGAGACGGCGCTCCGCGGCTCGACCTCGATCTTCCATCGCAGCGCGCCGGCGCCGGTCCACGCGACGCTCGTCCCGGACGACGCGCGGCTCGCCGTGCTCTGGGTCGGGCACGCGACCGTCGTGATCCAGCTCGACGGACGGACCATCGTCACCGACCCGGTGTTCACGGACACCGTCGGCGAGCTGTCGAAGCGGCGCGTCGCGCCCGGCCTGACTCCGGACGAGCTGCCCGCGCTCGAGCTCGCGCTCGTCTCGCACGTGCACTTCGACCACCTCTCGTACGGCTCGCTCGCCGCCATCGAGACGAAGCTCGCGCTGCTCGCGATGCCGGAAGGCGGGCTCGCCTATCTGCCGGAGTTCGTGTTCGACGCGCGCGAGGTCGCGACCTGGTCATCGTTCGAGCACGCCGGCATGCGCGTCACGGCCGTGCCCGCGCTGCACGGCGGGCACCGCTACGGAGTCGACGCGGGTTGGGCGAAGGCCGCGTGCGGTTGGGTGCTCGAGCGGTCCGGGATCGTCGTGTACTTCGCGGGCGACACCGGGTTCTCGACGGAGCACTTCGCAGCGATACGAAAGACGTTCCCGGCGATCGATCTCGCGATCCTCCCCATCGCGCCCATGGAGCCGCACCACCTCGTCGGCGCATGGCACATGGACCCGAAGGAGGCGGTCGCGGCCTTCCGCGCGCTCGGCGCCAAGGCGATGCTGCCCATCCATTTCGACACCTTCGTCCACTCGCTCGACGCGCCCGGCGATGCTCCGAAGGTCCTCGCGCGCGAAGTCGCCACGCAGAAGGTCGATCCGGGGCGCGTCCACACGCTCCAGATCGGCGAGCGGCGCGTCCTGTTGCCCCGGTGAGGCGGCCATTGCAAGATCGTGGACGATGCGTCGTGTCGCCCCGCTCGTGCTCCTGCTCTTCGCGTTCGCGCGCGACGCACGTGCCGCGACAGTTTCGGGTGAGCCCGCGAACGTCGTCGTGACGCAGCAGGGTCCGAAGCAGATCCGGATTTGGCTCTCCGTCGGCAGCAGCACGCCGTGCGACTCGACGGCCAACCGGAAGCTGTACGAGGGTCCGATGAAGCCGGGCGACGTGCTCGCCGTCCCCTTCACCGAGGCGTGCGCCTGCCTCGAGCAGACCTACGACGACTTCCCCGACGTCGGGTGGGGCACGTCGCTCCTGCGGTGCCGTCCGAAGGTGTGCACGGGCTGGTGGTGCGTGCCCGACACGCGCGTGCCGCTGTACTTCTCGATCCAGTCGAAGCGTCCGCCGTCCTAGGTCTCTAGACCGTCTCTAGACCCTAGAATCGGTGAGCACGGTTCTCGACGATCGCTTTGTCGCGCCGCTTCGCCGCCTGGCCGCCGACGCCGCAGGACGGTCTGTTCACAGGGAGACGGGGAGGCGGGGGGCGCCCAAACAGTGCTGCCGCGCGCGTGCTGCGACCGCCATGAGGCAAGCGCATGCGACAGAGTCGTCGCGGTCAAAGCCGAGATCGGCAGACCTCTCGAAAACCTCCCCGCCTCCCCGCCTCCCTGTTGACGGGCGATCGGGCGAGAGTCAGCGGCGTGACACTGAAGCGACTACGAGACGCCCGTCTCCGCTCCGTGATGTCGAGAATCGCGCTCGGCAATTTAGACCCGCGCTCACCAGTGGCGGAACTCACCGTCGAAGGGGCGGAGGTGCCCCGAGATGGTGAAGCCGAGCGTGTGGTCGTGCGCACGGAGCGCGTTCTTGCCGGCATAGAAGGACAGCGTCGTCCACGGCGACGCCCAGACGTCCAACGCGAGTCGCGGCTCGACGAGCGCAGTCACGTCGAACGACGTCACGCCCGTGCGCTGGCCCGTGCGCGCGACGCCATACTGGTCGAGCGCGAGCACGTCGGTCCCGACGAGCGACTCGATGCGGATGCTGAACCAGTGGAGCGGGATGCGATAACCGACGAGCACGCCGACGCGCAGGTGCAGGAGGTCGACAGAAGGATCGTCCTCGAGGTGCAGCGACTCGGTCTGCACGGTCTGCGACTTCACCCTGCCCCAACCAAACCCGATCGAGCCGCCCAGATAGAAGCCGTCCCACACCTGACCGTGGAACCTAGCCTCGACCGACGTGGTGTGAAGCGACGCGACGCCGAGCTTCGTGCCGTCGAAGCGCACCGGGGCGTACCCTCCGTTGCGCGACTGCGACACGCCACCGCCGAACGACCGGCCGGCCGGCGCGAAGGACGACATCGACATGCCGAAGCCGCCGGTGAGTCGAGCCGAACGCTCCGGCGACCAGTGCGCGCCGTACCCGTAGCAGCGCTCGCGCGACACGTGCTCGACGCTATGATCACACGAGACGTGTGGCGCGCCGAGCACGACGGGCGCGATCACAACGAGAACTTCCCGTCGTACGGGGTCGCGTGGAACGAGAACAGCAGGCCGACGCTGCCGTCGGAGGTGCGGAGCGCGTTCGTCGATCCCCACACGGTGATCGTCGACCACGGCCCCGTCCATAGATCGACCGCGGCGCGCGGTTCGAGGAGGAAGCTCACGTGCGACGCGTTCCCGTGCTTCATCGAACCGCTCGGATCCACGGCGTACTGCGAGAGGCCGATGATCTCGAGGCCGACGAGCGTCTCGAGGCGGAGCGAGATCCGGCCGAGCGGGATGCGGACGCCGATCACCGGCGCGACCTTCACGTGCATCCAGCGGAGGCCGGTCCTCTGCGTGAGCGTCCACCCCTCGGAGGTCTTCACCTCGTTCGGCTTCGCGACGCCGAGCCCCATCGACCAATCGAGGCCGAGGTACAGCGCGGGCGTGACGAAGCCGTGCATGCGCATGTCGAAGCCGAAGCTCTGCACGCGATCGAGCCCGAGCTGCGACCCCGCGTACGTGTACTCGCTCGGCCCCTTCTCCGTCGTTTTGCCCGAGAAGTCGCGACCGATTGGCGAGACCGAGGACGTCCACAGCCCTCCTCCGAGCACGAAGCGGAAGCCGCGCTCGGCCGACCACCCGCTGCCGTAGCGGCCGCACTTGCGCTCGCCGACGACGTCGCTCACCTCCACGCATTCGTCGTGCGCCGAGGCCGTCGCGGGGATCGCGAGCACGAACGCCACACCGAGCGCGGCGAGAAGCCGCTTCACTTGGACACCTTCCACTCGCTCACCTGCCATTCAGGAGATGCCGTGGCCGGTCGCGCGAAACAGACGGGCCCCGCGTGCGTGTCGGGCGCCTCGGGCACGAGCTCGTCGACGTGGATACAGATCGCGTCGAGCGCGCCGCCGGCCTTTCCATCGTCGACGAGGCGGAGCTTCTCCATCCCTTCGGTCACGCCGTCGAGGTGCAGCGTCACCACCTCGGCGCGCGGATCGTCGAACGCGAGCGCGCGCGTCTTGTCCGTGCCCGAATGGCCCGAGTGGCCGACGATGCGCACGCGCGTCAGGTCGAAGACGACGGGCTCCGGGCAGCGGTTCCCGAAGCGCGTTCGCAGCATCGGCGCTTCGTTACCGACGAACCGGAGGCCGAAGCCGACGTCGACGCAGCCGAGCGTACGCATCGCACGCGCGTCGATGTCCCCCTCGTGGAGGATGCTGCGCGCTTGATAGCCGCGGGACGGACCGCATGCGGCGAGGAGAAGAAGGAGAAGCCAGCGAGCGTGCATCGCAGCCGCCTAGGAGCAAAGGCCGTGCTCGACACGCAGACGCGCGGTCGCTCCGCACTCCGCGGCTCAGGGCGCCGAGACCGACGCGACAGCTTGTCCCACGTGCGGCGTACGCGTCGCCGGATCAGCGCGCGGCGAAGGTGGCCGTCCAGGGCTTCGCCGCGTCGGAGACCGTGGTCACGAGGCGGCCGTTCGCGGCGAGATGACGCGCGACGTGGAACACGGTCTCGCGGTCGTCCGTCCCTGCCCCCTTGGCGATTGCCGCGACGTCGTGCGCACCCTTGGTCGACGTCACGAACGCGAGGATCTTCGCCTGCAGCGCGAGGACCTCGCCGGCGGCCTTTTTGCCCGCCTCGACGCCGGGCTGGTGGTACGCGTTGACGTTCACGAGCGACGCGTAGAACCCGACGGCACGCTCGAAGAGCGCGATGAGGACGCCGAGCGCACGCGGCGACACCTCGTCGATCGTGATCGTCACCGAGGGGCGACCGCTCTCGTAGAGCGCGCGGCGCGTGCCGAGGAAGAAGCCATGGAGGTAGTCGCCGCTCGTGGCGCCGGGCTCGACCTCCATGTTCTCGCGGCCGGGGAGTCGATCGCGGAGGACCTCGATGAAGGTGACGAAGAAATTGGGGACGCCGTCGCGCAGCTGCTGCACGTACGCGTGCTGGTCCGTCGACCCCTTGTTGCCGTAGACGGCGATGCCCTGGTGGACGACTGCGCCGCTCAGATCGCGCTCCTTGCCGAGCGACTCCATCACCAGCTGCTGCAGGTAGCGCGAGAAGAGCTCGAGGCGATCCTTGTACGGGAGGACGACCATGTCCTTCTCTCCCTTGCCCGAGCCGATCGCGTACCACGCAGCGGCCATGAGCGCGGCGGGGTTCTTCCTCGGATCGCGGACGCGCGTCGCTTCGTCGGTGTCGCGCGCGCCGGCGAGCATCGCGTCGATGTCGATGCCCTGGAGCGCGGCGGGCAGGAGCCCCACCGCCGAGAGCTCGCTCGTGCGCCCGCCGACCCAGTCCCACATGGGAAAGCGCGCGAGCCATGCGTCCTTCACGGCGACCTTGTCGAGCGCGCTGGCATCGCCCGTGATGGCGACCGCGTGGGCGGCGAACGACACCTTCGCGGCCTCCATGGCGCGCTTCACCTCGAGCATCCCGTTGCGCGTCTCCTTCGTGCCTCCCGATTTCGAGATGACGAGGACGAGCGTCCAGGGGAAGCGCGCGCGCAGTCGCTCGAGCACGAGGTCGAAGCCGTCGGGATCGGTGTTGTCGAGGAAGTGGACGGACATCTTGTCGTCGCACGCGCTCCCGAGCGCGCGCGTGGCGAGCTGCGGTCCGAGCGCCGAGCCGCCGATACCGACGACGAGCACGTCGGTGAACTTCCCCCCTCCGGGGGGCGTGATCGTGCCGTCGTGGACCTTGTGCGCGAACGTCTTGATCTGGAGGAGCGTCTGCTCGACGGCCTCGCGCTGCGCGGGCTCCGGCGCGCGCAACGCGTCGCGCAGCCAGTAGTGGCCGACCTGGCGCCCTTCGTCGGGATTCGCCACCGCGCCGCGTTCGAGCGCCGTCATGTCGTCGAACACCTTCTCGAAGCGCGGAGCGAGCTCGGCGATCTCCTTCGCCCTACTCGTCCGACTCACGTCGAGCGAGAGGCCGATCGACGGCACCACGCAAAGGCCTTCGGTCCACGTCTCCCAGGAAATCGGATCCCACGAAATCGCGCTCGGGTCGGTGCTCATGGTCGCGCGAGCGTAGACGATCCGGCGCGCCCGAGAACCGCCACGACATTCGTCTCGAACGCGCCCTGCGATCGCTCTATCATGAGGCCCGCTTTCACGAAGTCGCCGGGGAGGTCACGCATGCGCGCGAAGAGTCTCGTGGTGGGTACCGTCGCAGCTCCCCTCCTCGCTGTGCTGTTGGCGAGCGCATGCGGTGGCGGCAACCCGGCCCCGCCACCGAAGGGGCCCGACCCGGTCGCGCCTGCCCCGAGTCCGCCTCCCGCCGCCGCCGCGGCGTCCGCGTCTGCCTCCGCCGCGCCGCTCGGACCGCCGGGGAAGCTCTCGGTCGGTCCGCTCGATCAGCTCGCGGTCGGCGGCGACGACACGTGCGTGCGCACAGCCGATCACGTGATCAAGTGCTGGGGACGTCTCCTCGAGCACGAGGCGTCGAAGACGCCGCAGATCCACCCGAGCGAGATGAAGTCGATGGTCGATGCGACCGAGATCGAGCTCGGCGAGTACCACGGCTGCATCCGCAAGAGCGACGCGACGGTGTGGTGCTGGGGCTACAACCAGTTCGGTCAGATCGGCGACGGGACCGAGCAGGGGCGCGACGAGCCGGTGGCCGTGAAGGGCCTGACGAAGGTGGCCGACATCGGCCTCGGGATCGCGCACAGCTGCGCGCGGCACGAGGACGGCACCTTGAGCTGCTGGGGCTCGAACCTCCACGGCCAGCTCGGGGACGGAAGCGCCACCGACCGGCGCGCGCCGGTGAAGGTGAAGAATCTGAAGGACACCGTCCACATCTCCCTCGGCGGTTGGAGCACCTGCGCCTTGATGAAGACCGGCGCAGTCAAGTGCTGGGGCAACGGCGAGCGCGGCCAGAACGGCGACGGCGGCTCGCTCGATCGCCGCACGCCCGTCGAGGTGAGTGGCATCGCGAACGCGCAGCAGGTCGCGGTCGGCGAGCACCACTCGTGCGCGCTCCGCAAGGACGGCGCGGTCACGTGCTGGGGCGCGAACGACAAGGGACAGCTCGGCGACGGCACCAAGACGGACCACAACGTCCCGCAGCCCGTGAAGGGCCTCGAGAAAGTGAAGAGCATCGCGGCCGGCGGCACGCACATGTGCGCGATCCTCGAGAACGGCACCGTGCGCTGCTGGGGCCACAACGGCTACGGCCAGCTCGGCGACGGCACCAAGACGGACCACAACCTCCCGGCCGAGGTGCTCGGCGTGAAGGACGTCCTCGAGATCTCCGGCGGCGACCATCACACCTGCGCGCGACTCGCCGATCAGACGGTCATGTGCTGGGGCAAGAACATCTTCGGCCAGGTCGGCGACGGCACCCTCGAGGACCGCGCGAAGCCCACACACGTCGTCTTCTAAATCACCGGTCGCAATTCTCGAAAGCGTATCGATCGATTGAACACGGAGGCACGGAGGCACGGAGATCCGAGAAAACAGGGAGCCGGGGAGTCGGGGAGACGAGAAGGAGTTT
>JBKJQC010000686.1:0-4238 GCA_046593995.1 Polyangiales bacterium | reverse complement strand
CACGGCGCGCAGATCGCGCTCACCAACGCGGGCGGCATCCGCTCGTCGCTCCCGTCGGAGTACACGCCCGCGACCCCGTTCGTACGCACCGGCTGCACCGTCGGCACGCCCTGCGATCTCTTGCTCGGCGACGCGTACACCATCCTTTCGAACGGCAACGTCTGCGTGGTGCGCAAGATCGTCGGCAGCGTGCTGTGGGACGCCTTGGAGCACGGCGTGAAGATCTACCCGAGCGCCGACGGCCGCTTCCCGCAGATCGCCGGCTTCAAATTCGAGTTCAGCGCCGCCGCCGTGGACGCGGGGTCGCGCGTCCTCAAGGTGACCATCGTCGACGACACCAAGACCTGTCCGGCGACGGCGTGCGGGATGGGGTTCGTGTGCAACACCACATCGAGTCTCTGCGAGCGCGACGTGCCGAGGGGCGACACGACCGAGTACACGCTCGTGACCAACGACTTCACCAACGCGGGCGGCGACACCTACACGATGTTGAAGGAGACGGTGCCCTCGGCCGGTCTCGACGTCATGGCCGACGTCTTCGTCGAGTACATCAAGGCGAGGACGCCGGTCACGGCCGTGCTCGGGAACCGCGCCATCGCGAGGTGACGTAGAAGAGCGCGAGCCACCCTGCGGCGCTCCACGCGCGCTCGTCCGCGCTTCTCGAAGTCGGACGAGCGCGCGTCGTGCAGCCGTACCCCGACGCGCTCGCGGCACCCGCCGACGAGGCATCGGCGGCGGACACATCGTCACGTGTCGATGCGTCCGGAGCGGCGTCCCGCGCGGCGTCGCCGTCGGGCCCCGCGTCGGGCCCGGCGTCCGGGAGCACCAGGCGTGGGTCGGCGCCGATCGCGAGCGCCACGTCGCGCCACGCCCCCGCGCACGTGTCGAGCGCGCACGGCAGCGGGCGCAGCGTGCTCCGACGAAACACCGGTGCGAAGGTGCGACCTTCGTCCGTCGAGAGGCCGACCGAGAACCCGTCGACGAGGTCGTCCGCGCACGCGTAGAGGCCGGCGCTCGTCCAGGTGAGGCAGCGCACGTGGAGCGCGCTCACCTGGGTGAACGCGTGGCCCGCGGGAGGCGGGAGCGTACTCGCGATCCACAGTCCGTCCTTCGGGCCGCCGACGGCGATGCGCGCGCCGTCCGGCGACACCGCGAGGCCGAGGAGCTCCTCCCCCTCGAAGACGTCCGCGAGCCTGGTCCCGGCGCCGCTCACGAGGACCACGCGATCACGCACGTCGCCGTCGATGCGGAGCCAGAGACGATCCTGGTCCTTCGGATCGACGGCGCCGATGTACGGCGCGCGTCCGCCGCGGAGGTCGAAGATCGAGGACCGGAAGGTCACGCCGTCGTCGGTGTGGAGGAGCGCGCCGAAGCGCACGAACGCTGCGTTCCCCGCGATCCACACGCGCGCCGGGTTCGACGGGGCGACGTCGAGAGTGGTCGGCGCCACGTCCTCCGGCAAGAGCGACGCAGCTGCGGTGAACGTCCCCCCGCCGTCGTGCGAGTGCGCGAGCGTCGCCCGGAACTCGGGCGCGTCGTCGAGCGGTGCGGTGATCGCGACGACGTGACGCGCATCGGACGGATCGAGCGCGAGGTCGATCGCCCACTGCGCGCCGAGCGGTGGCTCGGACGATCGGGCAAAGGTGCACGCGCCGTCGACGCTGCGCGCGACCGCGTAGGTGAGCCCTGCGACGATGGCTCCTTGTTGCGAGGGCCCCGGCGCCGCGAGCACCAGCGGCGGATCGAAGACGCCGTCGTATCCGATGGCCTTTTCGCAGGTCCAACGCCAGCTCGCGCCGCCGTCGATCGTGCGCGCGAGCCCGTAGGTCGTGCGCGCCACCATGATGCGCGGATCGTCGCGATCGACCACGAGCTGACCGGCGAGCGGGAAGCGTCCGTTCGCGCCGGCGCTCCCAGCGGCGGTCGCCATCGCGAGCACGAGCGCCACGCTGAGCCAGCCGGACATCGAACGAGTCACGCTTCATTCGAGCACGACCGCGGATCGCGCGCGAGGTCGCGCCGCCAGGACGTGCGCGACCTGGCAGTGCCAAGTCGCAGCTCCTATGATTCCAGCATGGTTCCGCGAAACCTCGCCGATCCGGCGTACGAGCCCACGGACGAAGATCTGCGAGAGCTCATGCAGCGAGCCTTCGCGACCGTGACGTCGCGTCAGGAAGCCGCCGAGCAGCAGCTGCGCGCGCGGATCGCCGCAGCACGCGCCGAAGTACTTCGCATCGCGCCGCCGGCGCGACGGTTCGTCACGAAGTGAGCCCGGTTCTCATCGTCATCGCCGGTCCGAACGGCGCGGGCAAGACGACGGTGACCGAGCGCTTGCGTGCGGACCGATGGAGCGAGGGCGTCGAGTACATCAATCCGGACGAGATCGCACGTGACCGCTTCGGCAACTGGAACGACCCGAGCGCGATCCGTGCCGCCGCCGAATGGGCCGAGAAACGTCGCGAAGAGCTCCTTGCGGACGGCCGAGGAATCGCCTTCGAAACCGTGCTGTCGGCTCCGGACAAGCTCGACTTCGTCGCACGGGCAGCCGCCGCAGGGTACTTCGTGCGCGTGTTCTTCGTGGCGACGGAGAGCCCCACCATCCTCGCGGCGCGCGTCGCCCGACGCGTCATGCAGGGCGGACACACGGTACCGATCGAGAAGATCGTCAGCCGCTACGCGAGGTCGATCGCAAACCTCAGCGCGCTCATCCCCACCGCCGACCGGGTCTACGTGTTCGACAACTCGCCGGACGCCGCAGACGCCCGCCTCGTGGTGCGCTGCGCACAAGGCGCGGTGAGAAAGATCTACGGAGGGTTGCCTCGCTGGGTCGAGGACGCGTTGGCAGACGTTCCCCGGCACGCGCAGCTCGAAGATCAACGGCCGTCGAGCGGCTAAGCTGGCTACCGTGATGGGAGCCGCCCGTAGGGCCGCCGGTGTCGATGCGACCGCCGACGCGCCGAAGACGGATCAGCCGCCCTCGAGCGCGGCGACCGTGAAGAAGCTGTCCGGCGCGTCGCTCTTCAGCGTGGCGTCGTCGACGCGGAGCTCGGTCGCGCGCTTGCTGTTCGCGCGCTCGAAGCGCGCCTCGACGACCACCGGCTTGCCGTCGACCGTCTTGATCTTGCGCGCGAAGAGCGTCTTCTCCAGGGCGCCATCACGGAAGAACTGCGTGCGCAGCGGGACCTCGTCGCTCTTGCGCATCCACGAGACGACCTTCGAGTAACCGTCCTTCTCCTTCGGGATGGTCTCGATGACGTGGCAGAGATCCTTGCCGATGCTCTCGTCGGCGAGCTTCTTGTAGCTCGCGTCCTTCAGGTCGCGGCGCTCGAGATCGGCGTACGTGAGATCGCTCCCGGCGAACCCCGTCGTCCGCTCTTTCGCGGTGATGCGACGCGCCTTCTTGTACGCCGGGAGATAGACCCACTGCTCGTCGGCCTGCCCAGGTCGCTGCAGCAACAGGAACGCCATCCCGGCGATCTTCGCGGGCGCCTTGAAGCGGACGACCGTGCGGAGGAGGCCATCCTTCTTCTTCGACCAGATGTCGAACGTCTTGGTCTCGGTGTTCCCGTCGTCCTGCGTGACGGTCATCGTGACGGTTGCGTGCCCACCTTCGAGCCCGATCGCGTCCTTCTCGGTCGCGCGCTTCACGAGCGCTTCGGCCGTGTCCGGAGCGTCCGCGTGGGCGGTCGTCGCGAGGAGAACGCCAGCGAGGATGAACGCGCGTCGCGCGGGGCGCGCGGATCGGGGAAGCATCGAGCACGAAGCGTAGCGCGTCAGCCGGTCGCCGCTTTCACCTTCGCGAGCGGCTTCAACGTCAGGCGCGGACGCGGCGTCGGGCGCGCCGGCGTGCCGTGGATCCGGGCGCGGAGGATCGGCGGCAGATCGAGGACGTCGACGCCGACGGTCGCGAGCGCCTCGGCGATCACCGCGAGCTTGTCGATCGCGGGCAGGTGCTGCTCGCAGAGGATGAAGCGGGTCGGGCCGAGGCGGACGAGGCCGCCGCGCCCGGAGGCCTGCGTGCCCTTCGGCATGCGAAAGCCTTCGTAGCGCACCGGCACGCCGGCCTGCGCCGCGAGCGTCTCGAGCCGCTTCAGGAGCGCGCGGATGTTCGTCGTCATCGCGCCCTCCCCACCAACGCGCCCTCGCCGAGAGACCAGCTTATCGGAGGATCGGGAGGCGCGTCGGCATCCCTTCGCGACTGATCGACAGCGTCCCGCCGCGGGCCGCGTTCGCCTTGG
>JBKJQC010000682.1:0-8228 GCA_046593995.1 Polyangiales bacterium | reverse complement strand
AAACTCCTTCTCGTCTCCCCGACTCCCCGGCTCCCTGTTTTCTCGGATCTCCGTGCCTCCGTGCCTCCGTGTTCAATCGATCGATACGCTTTCGAGAATTGCGACCGGTGATTTAGACCGCACACCGCACTCTTTCGCTCATGGTAGCGTGTGATCTCGTGCAAGGACGCGTGCATCACGTCTACCTGATCCCAGGGTTCTTCGGCTTCTCGAACCTGGGAGAGGTGCATTACTTCCGCGCGGTCCGCGAGACGCTCGAGCGCCACTTCGAAGTACGCGGCGAGCAGGTCCGCACCTTCGGCGTGAAGACGTTCCCGACCGGCAGCCTGAGGCGCCGTGGGCGCCGTCTCCTCGAGACCATCGTCGAGAACGGCAGCATCGAGGACGCCGATCACATCCACTTGATCGGGCACTCGACGGGCGGGATCGACGCGCGCCTCGTCGCCTCGCTGACGCGCGATCTCGGGCACGACGCCGCGCGCGACAGGCTCCGCGAGAAGCTGCGCACCGTCGTCTGCATTTCATCGCCTCACTATGGAACGCCGCTCGGCAACTTCTTCACCACGCTCTACGGGAAGAAGCTCCTCTACTTCATCACGCTGCTCGTGTTCGTCGGCCTCTG
Organism: Polyangiales bacterium; assembly: GCA_046593995.1. Lineage (GTDB taxonomy): Bacteria > Myxococcota_A > Polyangia > Polyangiales > JADJMO01 > JALHOE01. Next base: position 7,606 of record JBKJQC010000682.1, on the reverse strand, counting down.
GCGCCGCCCGGTGTCCGCGGCGGCGGGGCTCCTCGGTGTCGGGTTCCGCCTCTACGATCTACTCGGTCTGAACGAGGGCATGCTCCGGCAGATCACGAACCAGCTCCTCCGCGACTTCACGCCCGCGCGCGAGAAGGAGGTCCGCTCCTTCCTCGAGAGCATCCTCACGGACGTGAGCCTGATGGTGCAGCTCACGCCCGAGGCGATGGACGTGCTCAACCCGGCCATCGAGCCGCTCCCGGGGATCCGCTACGTCTCCTACGGGACGGTCTCGCCGCCCCCGCTCCTCGCGATCAAGCGCTCGCGCTGGAAAGAGCTGCTCACGCCGCTCGAGGCCGCGCTCTACGCGACGCTCTACGTGATCACCGCGCGCCCCGAGGCCGGCTTCCACTATCACCTCCCGATCGATCCGATCGAAGCAGTGACCGGCAAGCCCCTCCCCTTCGGCCTCGACGTGAGCTCGAACGACGGCGTCGTCCCGTCGCTGTCGATGATCCACGGCGAGTTCCGCGGGTTCATCCTCGCCGATCACCTCGACGTCGTCGGCCACTACCTGCGCGGCCCGCTCGAGAAGCGCGACGGCGCAGACTGGTTCCTCAGCGGCGCGAACTTCGACCTCGATCAGTTCGAGGGACTGTGGGGCGACGTGACCGACGTCCTGTTGTCACGCCTCTAGTTTCAGGCGGGCGGCGCGGCGATCGGCAGCCGCACCGTGACCTGCGTGCCGCGTCCGAGCTCGCTCGCGATCGACAGCGTGCCGCCGTGCAGCTCGACGAGACGCTTGCTCGAGACGAGGCCGATGCCGATCCCCTTGGCCTTGTTGAGGACCGAGGCACCCACCTGATCGAAGCCCGCGAGCACACGCGGGAGCTCCTCGTGCGCGATGCCCACTCCTTCGTCTTGGACGGTGAAGACGACGTGAGCATCGTCGGCCGCGGCGCGGACGGTGGTCGCCGAGCCTTCGGCGCTGAACTTGATGGCGTTCGACAGGAGGTTCACGAGGATCTGCTCGAGGCGACGGACGTCGGCGAACACCGTCGACACGCCCTCTTCTACGACGACATGGACGCGCGCGGCGCGCGGCTCGGCGAGCACGCGGACGAGCGCCGGTACGGTGTCGGCGACGGCCTGTACGGAGAGATGCTCGCGCCGCAGGGTGAGCGAGCCGGTGTCGAGCTCCGTGAACTCGAGGACTCGATCGACGAGCGTGCGCAGCTCGGACGCGCCCTCCGCGAGGAATTCGACGTAGCTCTTCTGCCGAGGCGTGAGGGTCTCCTCGGCGAGGATCGACGCGAACCCCATGACGGAGTTGAGCGGGGTGCGCAGCTCGTGCGACATCATCGTGAGGAACGACGACTTGTAGCGGCTCTCGCGCTCGGCGCGCGCCCGCGCGGCCTCGAGCTCCTGGTTCGCGCGCGCGAGATCGCGGTTCTTCGCGTCGACGTCCGCGAGGAGCGCGCTCCGGACCTCGGCGAGCTCGAGCGCGTCCCGGAGCTTCGTCGCGTCGAGATGTTCGCGGTGGAGCTCCTCGCGGATGCGCGCGCTCTCGCGTTCGAGCTGTCGCCTCCGGAGCTGTGCCCGCACGCGCGCAGCGAGGGGGCGCAGATCGCGCGATTTGACGACGTAGTCGTCCGCGCCGGCGTCGATCCCCTCGGTCGTGAAGTCCCCCTCGCGCCCCGTGACGATGATCACCGGAACGCCCACGAGCGCCGGGTCGACGCGGATGCGGCGGCAGGTCTCCTCGCCAGAGAGACCGGGCATGATCATGTCGAGGAGCACGCAGTCGAGCGCCTCGGTCGCGAGCACCGCGAGCGCCTCCTCCCCGGAGTGCGCGAGCAGCACTTCGTAGCCGTACTCTCGCAGGGTCGACGCGATGAGGCGGGCGCTCGCGCGGCTGTCGTCGACGACGAGGAGCCGCGGCGGTCTCGTGGGAGAGAGGCTCACAGCCGAGCCCGCCGCTCTGCGCGCGTCCTCGGCGTATTGCGTGAACGGCAAGTGAGACACCGCTCTACCCTACGGCTCCACGCGCGCAGACCTTAGGGGCGCGAATCACAATTTCCCCAAAAACATGGAGCGAGCCGAGCGTGGTACGGTCGCGCCATGCGGGGCTTCATGCTCACGTGCACGCTCCTGGCCTTCGGGTGCCGCGGTGAGACGGTCTCGAGCGGAAGCCCAGACGCCGGCGACACGAGCGAGGGCGCCGACCCCGCAGAAGTAGCTCCGAGCACGGACTCGGTCGCGAGCGACGCGCTCGCGGAGGCGACCCGCGACACGTCGGACGAGACCGACACGTCGGACACGTCGCGCGCGGAGACGGGCGGCTGCCCTACCGGCTCGGCGAATCTCCTCTCGAACCCGTCGCTCGAGGCGTGGACCGGCACGGTCCCCGATGACTTCACCGCGAACACGAACGTGACCGTGACCAAGATCTCCGGTGACGCCGGTGGCAACGTCGCGCGGCTCGGGTGGTCGGTCGTCGGCTACGGCATGTACCAACGCGTCACGCTGATGAAGCCGCTGCCCGCCGGGTGCAAGGTCCTGGTGCGTGCGCGCGCGCGCTGGGTGAGCGGAGCGACCAACCCGCCGAGCCTCATCGCCACGCTCGCCGACGCGAACGACGTGCCGCAGAAGGACGGCGAGGTCATCTCGTGGACGCCGGATGGCTCGTGGCACGAGCGCTCGATGGTCGTCACCGCCGATCGCCTGACGGTGAAGATCAGCGTGTTCGTGGTGGGGAACGTCACGAGCGCGCAGAGCGTCGACGTCGACGACTTCGAGCTCACCTACGTCCCATGAGCGCCGTCGTCCTCCACGCGTCCGACGAGGGCACCGGCGCGCCGATCGTGTTCCTGCACGGCCTCGGCGACGACCATTGCGTGTGGAAGCCGATCGTCGCCCTCGTCTCGCCGAGACGGCGCTGCGTATCCGTCGATCTGCGCGGCCACGGCCGCACCGGCGCCGCCGACGGCTACGCGCTCGATGGGTACGCGGACGACGTCGAGGCCGCGATCGATCGTCTGCAGCTCGAGGGCCTCACCCTCGTCGGCCACTCGTTCGGCAGCGTCCTCGCGTGCCGGGTGGCGACACGTCGGCCTGTGCGCGCCGTGATTTGCGTCGACCAAGGGCTCGACGTCGTGGCCGGAGCGGCGATACTGAGACCGGCGGCGGAGATGGTCCGCAGCGGTGATCACGTGGCGCTCCTCGCGTCGGCCGTCGAGTCGATGGGCTGGGGGAGCATCGACGAGGAGAGCAAGCGCGGGATCGTCGAGCGGCGCGCCGGTCTCACGCGCGAGGTCATGTACGGGACGTGGCAACCTCTCCTCGAAGGAGATCCGGCGCTGTTGGCCGAGCAGAACGAGCGGCTCGCGCGGATCACCGCGCCGGTCATCGCCGTACACGGCCGCGATCCCGGCCCGTCGTATTCGCGTTGGCTCGCGACGACGATCCCGACCTCGCGCCTCGAGGTGTGGATCGGCGGCGGCCACTACCCGCATCTCTCCGAGCCGCGACGCTTCGCCGAGCTGGTGTGCGCCGTGTCCGACTGAGGGCAGGACGCCGGTCGGGCCGTCTCGGGTGGCGTCTCGCCTGGGTGACGGTCGTCGGAGTGACCAGGAGCCGGCAGCGCGAGCCCCACGAAAGGCCGCGAATCATGGCCGATGCGCGGACAGCGCCGCTGGCACGGAGGCTGCTTTATGGGTCTCCATGTCCTCGACTTCAGCGCGCTCGCTCTTCCTCGCCGGCCTCGTCGCCCTCTCGCTCGGATCGTTCGCGCTCACCGGCTGCACCGTGGCAGACGGCACCGAGATCGATGCGTCGGAGGAGTCCGACGCGCACGTCGAGTTCCAAGGCGAGTCCGCGAAGCACCTCCGCGAGGGGTGCGTGCAGTCGAACTTCAACTGCAAGTTGCCCGACCATCCGTACGACGATCGGGACCGCAACCGCTTCTTCACCGCGACCGGCTCGATCGAGTGGAGCATCGAGACCACCTGGGCCCGCGACGGCCGCAACAACGTCATCGGGATCATCCCCGCGCAGAAGATCGAGATCAACTACGGCCAGCGCAAGGTCATCGGCGGAGTGCCGCACGTCTTCGGGTTCCGCATGCACCTGAGCGACGGCCGCGCAATCTCGGCGTGGGTGCAGGAGTCGAAGATCCCCGGCAACACCGCGCGCATGCCGACCGTGGCGCTGAAGGATCCGGGGCGGGGCAGCGGTCGCACGTACACCATCACGGGCGGCAACCCCGCCAAGTATCGCGACAGCGCGGGGCGCGATCTGAAGATCTCCCCGAACGGCGTCGGCAACCTCGAGGCGAACGACTACCTCCAGCGACCGACCGGCATCGTCAACTTCCTCTACAGCGTGCCCGGCTTCGGCATCGGCGGCGTCGCGACCGACACCTTCAAGGCGGACATCGGCACGCAGTTCAAGCGCTCGAACAACGTGAACTCGATCACGGTGCCGACGTTCTCCGTGAACGGCACCCCCGGCCCCTCGATGAAGTTCATCTACGGCCACGTGGGCGACCGCTACGGCTGGATCGCCTACGACGCGCTCACGCCGCAGTGAGCGCAATCACGCGAAGCACCCCCAGTTCAAGCGCATCTTCGTCGAGGCGAAGTCGCTCGCCGATCGGCAGCACGCTGCCGCTCGATGTGCGCTGTGGGGGCGCTCACGGCACCGGACGTCTTGCAGAGTCGAAGAAGGCCAATGGTTTCACTTCTTTCGCCGAAGCGTCCCAGGATGGCGCGCGGCGGCGCCCGAACGAGGTGTGGCAAGCGCGGCCCGGATCGACGATCCTTGTCCTTCGATGAGTGATTCGCCGAAACCGCCCCCGCCGGGAGGGGTCCCCACCGAGCCCCGCCCGCATCGCGTGGGGGCCGCGACGCTCCAGCAACCCGGTCTCGGGTTCGGCGACGCGCCGCCTCCCTCGCAGAAGCAGAACAAATACGCCTCGACCGTCGTCCACGACCCGCAGTACGGCAACCAGGTCGCGGGGCCGAAGAGCCCGTACCTCACGATCATGACCGGCGCGCACGCGGGCGAGGTGACGAAGCTCCCCTCCGGTCCGACCACGCTCGGTCGTGCGCCCGACTCCTCGCTGCGCATCGACAGCGAGGGGGTGTCGATGCGACACGCGCGCATCTTCGCCGCCGGGAGCCAGTACATGCTCGAGGACTGCAAGAGCACCAACGGCACCGGCGTCAACGACAAGCGGATCGAGATGCACGTGCTCGTCGACGGCGATCGCGTCCACCTCGGTCCGAGCACGTTGCTTCGGTTCAACATGTACGACGAGCTCGAGGCCGGCGTGCAGGTGCAACTCTACGAGAGCGCGGTGAAGGATCCGCTGACGCGCGCGTACAACCGCAAGCACTTCAGCGAGCGCATGCGTGCCGAGCTCGGCCACGCGGCGCGCCATCAGCTCCCATTGTCGATGATCCTGTTCGACATCGACTTCTTCAAGAAGGTGAACGACACCTTCGGTCACCCGGGCGGCGACGCGGTGCTGCGCGCGGTGTCGGCCGGGGTGGCGAGCGCGGTGCGCACCGAGGACGTCTTCGCGCGCGTCGGCGGCGAGGAGTTTGCGGTCCTGGCGCGGAGCATGGACGGGCCCGAGGCGTGCGCCTTCGCCGAGCGAATGCGACTCGGCGTGCAAAACCTCGTGGTCCCATGGGAAAACGGTCACATCCCGATCACCGCGAGCTTCGGCGTCGCCGAGCTGTCGGAGCTGCCGCAGCCCGACGGCGATGCGCTGGTCGCCCTCGCGGACAAGCGGCTCTACGAGGCGAAGGGGAGCGGACGCAATCGCGTCGTCGGGCCGCGCTAGTACCTCGAATCCGTCGAGGTGATGGATTCTTGGCCCGGGATGCGAACCCGTGCGCGAAGCGTGCGGATGCAGAAGCGGTACATCGTCAAGCTTACTTGTGACGAGCGGGCCTCGCTGGAGGATCTCGCGAAGCGCCAGCGCGTGTCCGCCCTGAAGCGCCAGCGCGCGCTGATCGTCCTCAGAGCCGACGACGACCTGACCGACGCGGAGATCGCGGAGGAGCTGGGGGTTGGGCGTGCCACGGTGGAGCGTGTTCGTCGTCGGTGCGTCGAGCGTGGCATCGCCGCCGCGCTCGATCGGAAGACTCAGGAGAATCCGTCGCGCCCGCGGAAGTTCGATGGCGCGTCGGAGGCGAGGCTGGTGCAAATCGCCTGCTGCACGCCGCCGGCGGGGCGTACGCAGTGGACGCTTTCGTTGCTGAGCGAGCGGCTTGTCGAGTTGAAGGTCTTCGAGTCGGTGAGCAAGAGCTCCGTGCAGCGCACGCTAAAAAAAACGAGCTCAAGCCCTGGCAAGTCGAGCGCTTCTGCATCCCGCCTGAAAAGAACGCGGCGTTCGTGAGCGCGATGGAGGACGTGCTGGACGTCTACCATCTCCCCTACGACGAGGCGCGCCCCGTCGTGTGCTTCGACGAGACCAGCAAGCAGCTCGTCGGCCACGCCCGCAACCCAATCCCGCCCCGGCCCGGGCGCGCCGCGCGCGTCGACGACGAGTACACGCGCGAGGGCACGGCGAACATCTTCGCGGCGATCGAACCCATCACCGGCAAGGCGCTCGTTCAGGTGACCGAGCGACGGACTTCCATCGACACGGCGCGCTTCCTCAAGCGCTTGTCTGACGAGGCTTACGCCGCCGCCAAGACGATCGTGCTGGTCATGGACAACCTCAATACCCACTCGATCGCCTGCCTCTACGAGGCGTTCCCGCCAGCCGAGGCCCGTCGTATCGCGCGACGCTTCGAGATCCATCACACCCCGAGACACGGCAGCTGGCTCGACGTCGCGGAGATCTTCCTCTCCACGATGTCCATCGAGTGCCTGGATCAGCGCGTGCCAGACGCGCACGCCCTCAAGGAACTCATCGACGCATGGTTGCGGTCGAGGAAGAGCGGGAAGGTCAAGTGGCGGTTCCGCGCCGAGGATGCGCGGATCAAGCTGCACCGCCTCTACCCATCGCTTCCGTAGATTCGAGGTACTAGTACCGGGCGCCGGAAGTTCCTACCGGGTGGTCACTCGATAGGAGCGAGCGTCCAGGCGAACTGCTCGAGCGAAGGATCGTTCGGTGGTCCGCCGGTGGCGAGTCCCTGCCCATCGGCAAGCGCATCGAGGATCTCCCGCTCACCGCGTTCCCGAGGCTCGAGCACCTCGTCCTCCGGCTCGTCACAACCGCCGGGACGCCCGCTGCTCTTCCCGCGCTGCGAGCGCGTCGGTGACCGCGGCCGAGAGCTCTGCCCGGTCGAGAGTGCGGCCCGCCGCCATCGGGAGAGACTCGATCCCGAAGTGATCGAGGAGGGCGAGGCCCGTGCGCGCACGCTCTAGGTGGTTTGCCGGCGCGTAGTCGAAGCTCAAGAGCTCGTCGGGATAGCTCATGCTCCGGATGGGCGAAAAGAACCCTTCGCCGACCTGTACCACGCGGACGGTTCCGTCGACGCCCTTGAAGCTGTGCTCGCCGAGATCGTAGAGCGGGAGATCCGAGCTCTTCGCCGAGACCGCGGTGGCTGCGTCCATGATGGTCTGGCCGGGGTTGGCGGCCTTTGCGAGGCGCGCCGCGCGGTTGCAC
>JBKJQC010000181.1:0-2512 GCA_046593995.1 Polyangiales bacterium | reverse complement strand
TGCGCGAGCTCCGCTCTGCGTTCGTGCGCGTGACGAACAGGCGCGTCTTCGTCGGCACGGGGAAGCTCGCGTCGCCTCGGCGCGCGCTCGTGAGCTACGCCATCGATCTCGACGGGGATCCGGCGCTCGGCTTCGGCGGGGGGCCCCTGCAGGACGGCTTCGTCACCTTCCCCGTGGCGCGCTCGAGCGTGACCGTGGACAAGGATGCCGTGAAGCTCGCCCCGCCCGAGGGCGTGGCGTCGCTCGAGGTCCCCCGTCTCGTATCGGTCCTCGGCGCATCGGCCACAGCGCGCGAGATCGTTCGCGCGGCGATCGTCGAGAAGGCAAAGGCGCCCGTCACGGCCATGGATCGCTATCGAGTCTGAGGGGTATGCTCGACGCTGCAACGAAGCCCGGGGGGGCTGCTGCAGTGAACGAGACCGAATACGCCGATCATTCGAAGAGCGATGCAGCCGCGCGGCTCGAGAGGCAGCTCGAGGTCGCGCAACAGATCACGCACATCGGCAGCTGGGAGTGGGACATCGCGACGAATGCCGTGACGTGGTCCGACGAACTCTATCGGATCTATGGCCTCGAGCCGCGGAGCGTCGCCATCACCTTCGAGTTCTTCCTCGCGCGCGTGCACCCCGAGGATCGCGAGCGCATCCAGGCCGCCGTCGGAGAGGCGCTCGCGCGCGGTGGACGCTTCGCGTATCCCGAGCGCATCCTCCGGCCGGACGGCTCCATCCGCGTGCTCGACACCGTCGGGGAGGCGCTCGTCTCGGCGCACGGGCGGCCGCTCGGGCTCATCGGCAGCTGCCGCGACGTGACCGAGCAGCACGCGCGGGACGAGGAGCGCGCGCGCGATCAACGCCTACGCGACGCCGAGCAGCGCATCCTCGAGATGATCGTCTCCGGCGCGCCGCTCCCCTCGATCCTCGCCGCCATCGTCGTCGCCATCGAAGCGCACTGCCCCGGCACCATCGGGTCGATCCTCCTCGTGGACACCGACGGCAAGCGCCTCCGTCACGGCGCCGCCCCGAACCTCCCGGCCCTCTACAACGAGGTCATCGACGGCTCGGCCGTGGGACCGACGGCGGGCTCCTGCGGCACCGCTGCCCATCGGCGCGCGCCGGTCTACTCGCAGGACATCGAGACCGACCCGCTGTGGGAGGACTATCGCCACCTCGCGCGGCCGTTCGGTCTCCGCGCCTGTTGGTCGATGCCGGTCCTCGCGAACGACAACCGCGTGCTCGGCACGTTCGCCTTCTACTTCACCGAGCCGAAGATCGCCGACGAGGACGACGTGGCGCTCATCTCGCGAGCGAGCCATCTCGCCGGCATCGCCATCGAGCGGCGCCAGCTCGAGGACCAGCTGCGCGCTCTCTCGGAGCACGTCGAGTCCGTGCGGGAAGAGGAGCGCACGGGGATCGCACGAGAGATCCACGATGACCTCGGCCAGTCGTTGACCGCCTTCAAGATGGACATCGCGTGGCTCACGCGTCGGCTCGTCACCGAGGGCGCGGCCGCCAAGGACGTGATGCTCGAGAAGCTGAAGGGCATGTCGGAGCTCGCCGACGACGTCATCGGCCGCGTGCGGCGCATCTCATCGGAGCTGCGCCCAGGCGTCCTCGACGATCTCGGTCTCGTGGCCGCCATCGAGTGGCAGGCTCTGGAGTTCGAGGAGCGCACCGGGACGCCGTGCCGCATCCACTCGGATCTCTGGGAGGCGCGCCTCGAAAGGAAGCTCTCGACGGCCATCTTCCGCATCTTCCAGGAAGCGCTGACCAACATCGCGCGCCACGCCGAGGCGAAGCTCGTCGAGGTCAGCCTCACCCGTCAGGACGGCACGTTGCGCCTCGAGGTCCGCGACGACGGGCGCGGCATCACGCCGGAGGAGGCCTATGCGCCGAGCGCGCTCGGGCTGCTCGGGATTCGTGAGCGCGCGCGGCAGCTCGGAGGGACCGCCTCGGTCCATGGCGCCGAGAGCGGGGGGACCGTCGTCGAGGTCGACGTCCCCTTCGCAGAGGTCGCCGAGGTGGCTCCGTGATCCGCGTGATGATCGGCGACGATCACGCGATCGTACGTCGTGGGCTGCGGCAGATCCTCGCCGAGACGTCGGACATCGAGGTGGTCGCAGAGGCTTCGACGGCGGGCGAGGTGATGGCGAACGTGGGCGCGCAACGGCTCGACGTCGTCGTGCTCGACATCAACCTGCCGGGCGGGAACGGGATCGATCTCATCGGCGACATCCGCAAGACGCGCGCGGGGCTCCCGGTGTTGATCCTCACGGCGTACTCCGAGGACCAGTACGCGGTGCGCGCGTTCAAGGCGGGGGCGGCGGGGTTCCTCACGAAGGAGAGCGCGCCCGAGAAGCTGATCGAGGCCGTCCGCAAGGTGGCGTCCGGCGGGCGTTGGCTCAGCGCGGAGCTCGCGGAGACGCTCGCTTCGTTGATCGCAGGTGAAGGGAGCGGCGCGCCCCACGAGCGCTTGTCGGACCGGGAGTTCGAGATCATGAAGATGCTCTCGTCCG
>JBKJQC010000570.1:0-13325 GCA_046593995.1 Polyangiales bacterium | reverse complement strand
GGCGATCCGAGCAAGGCGACCGCGTGCATCGACGTGTTCGAGTACCCGAACCGTCCGTGCGTGCTGCCGATGGTCTTCAGCTACGCCATCATGGCGAAGCGCCTCTGCGCGATGGCGGGCAAGCGCCTGTGCAAGCAGGAGGAGTGGAACATGGCCTGCGAGGCGGATCCCAACGGCGGCCCGCCGAGCAAGTACGCGTACGGCGAGAAGCTCGATCTCACGATCTGTCACACCGGGCGCGAGAAGTCGCCACGCTGCGACGTCGACAACGGTCTGTGGAAGACGTGCCCGAGCGAGACCGCACCGGCCGGCTCGTTCCCGCAATGCCGCTCACGGCTCGGCGTGTTCGATCAACACGGCAACATCGCCGAGGCGATGACGCGCCTGGAGAAGGGCGTGAACTACGTGCAGCTCAAGGGCAGCGCGTTCTTCTACGACGGCGAGATCTACGCCGACCACTGCCGCTACGATCCGCGTTGGCACGTGGATCCCGTCGACGAGTCGTGGCACACCAACTATCACCTCGGCTTCCGTTGCTGCCGAACGATCGGCGCGGGCGCCGCGGACGCGGGCGACGCGGGTGACGCAGACTAAATGACCGAGCGTGATTCTCGAACGCTCGGATTGAACACGGAGGCGCGGGACCACGGAGGTCCGTCAGGTGCTGCCGCGCGCACCCAGCCGCGTCTCGCCGGCGATTGCATCGAGGAGCGGCTGTGCAGCCAGGCCTCGAAGCGTCGCGATCGGCAGACTCTCGAGGCTCCGTGCCTCCGTGCCTCCGTGTTCAATCGATCAGGTACGCCGAGTTCGAGAATCGAGATCGCTGTTTAGCGGCGACGCTGCCGCTTACTTGCGCCGTCGACGAATCATGCGCGCGAACGCTGCCAACGCGAGCGCGATCGCGCCCCCGGTCGCCGTCATCCCACGAGGACCGAACGCACAACCGCCGTCGTCGGCCGCGGCCACCTTCGGGCTCACGCACGCGTTCCCTTCGCACGAGGTGCCCGCGTTGCAGTCGTCGTTGCTCACACACCGCGTGTTGCACAAGCCGTTGCTGCACAAGTACGGCTCGCAGACCGTGATCGTCCCATTGACGGCGATGACCTGATGGCCGTCCTCGCTGCAGCGCGCGGTGTCCATGAACGTGCAGTGGCCAGCCACGCAATAGCGGCCCGACGGACAGTCCGAAGACGAAGTGCACGCGTTGCTGCCCGTGTCCGTCACCGCCGTCCCGGTGTCGATCGCCGCGCTTCCGGTATCCGAGGTGCTCGGCGGCTTCGTGTCTGCCGCGCTCGTGTCTGCGGGGGTGACGCCGGCATCGCTCGAGACGGTGACGTTGCAGGTGTTGCTCTTGAGGACGGGGCACTTGCCCCCGAGCGAGGACGCCTCCGCCAAGCCGTTCCCGATGTCGTAGACGTCCGGGGTTCCGAGCGGCGCGCCCATCGGATGGAGCGTCGCCGTCGAGACGACCGATTGCTGCCCGATGCCCTTGCACGCCGGCGTCGCGATCGAGGCCTTCAGCTCCGACCACTGCATGCGGCAGGTCGCCTCCTCGCCGCTCTTGCAGCGGAAGTGCATGTAGCCGCAGGTGACCTCACCGTACTGCGCCCCGGCGTCGTTGCCTTGATAGAGCGTGAAGTTCCCGTAAATCACGACCTCGGTCGCGTTCGCCTCGTTCGGGATCATGTCGACGCGCTTGGCCACCACGTAGATCGCGTTCGGAGTGCTCGCGAGGGCGCTCGTTCCCGTGACCATCAGTGCGACGAACATCGTTCCCGCGGCGACGAGGTGCCTCATGAAGGGAGCCTATCGCATCGCTCGGATGGTTTGGCCGCGCCCCCTCCACGTCCGGGAAAACTTCGCTACCATGGCGGCCGTGAAGCTCGATCACCGTGAGCAACGCGCGTTCATCGCGCTCGCATGCAAGGTCGCCTGGGCCGACGGCGTCATCGCCGCGGAGGAGCGCGCGCACGTGCTCCGACTCGTCGAGAGGCTCGGTGGAGGCGTCTCCGCCGAGGAGCTCGACAGCTGGCTCACCAGCGGCGCCCCCGACGCGGAGCTCGCAGAGCTCTCCCCGGCGCTCGGCGAGTACTTCTTCTACGAGGCCATGAACATGGTGCAGTCGGACGGCGACGTCGCCGACGAAGAGGTGAAGGCGCTCGAGGCGATCATGGCGCGCGTCTTCGCGAAGCACGCGCCGGGCACGCCCCTCGCGAAGATCGCGCTCGTGAAGCGCGCGGTGCCGAACGCCTGAGCGCTACCCGATGCGCGCCAGTGCGACGGTCACGTTGTCGGGGCCGCCGCCGTCGAGCGCCGCCTGCACGAGCGCCATCGCCGCAGAGTCGAGCCCTTTGGCGCGCGACACGAGCCGCGCGATCGCCTCGTCCTCGACCGGGCCGGTGAGCCCGTCGCTGCAGAACAGGAGGATGTCGCCGGTCTCGCACTCGTACTCGGTCACGTCGACCTCGAGGCTCGGGGCCGCGCCGACCGCGCGCGTGACGAGGTGGCGATACACGCCGTCGAGGTCGTCCTCGTGGGCGCCGGGGTTCTCGCGGAGGTACTCCTCGACGAGCGAGTGATCGCGCGTGAGCCGCTCGATCTTCCCGTCGCGGACCCGATAGGCGCGGCTGTCGCCGGCGTGCGCGACGTGGGCGACCTTGTCGATGACGAGCGCGCAGACGACCGTGGATCCCATCCCCTTGAGCGCGGGCTTCTCCTCGCCGGTGGTCCGCACGCTGTCGTTCGCGGCGCGGATCGCCGCCGTGAGGGCGAGCGCGGGCGCGGCCCGTGCAAACGCGCCGATCGCCTGGATTTCGCGCTCGATCGACTCGACGACCAGCTGGCTCGCGACCTCGCCCCCGGCGTGACCGCCCATGCCGTCGGCGACGATGATCAGCCCGAGCTCCGGGAGGACGCGGTAGTTGTCCTCGTTCCCCTCGCGCACGAGTCCAACGTGCGTTCGCGCGACCATCTCGACACGTCCGTCGGCAGCGTCTCGGGGCAATCTCTCCTCCAGCTTCGCGTATCCGAGGGCCGCGCCTACGTCTCGCAGAGCGAGCGCGAGACTCGTTTTCGGACGTTAGAGCACCTGCGCTGCGCAGTGCCAGGAAACTGATCGCGCCGATCACGGTCGCGTTGCGCGATCGCGCCGACGGTCCGAGAGAGGTGCGTGCGCGCCCGATGCCGCGGACCGTGCTCCCGTCGCGCTGCGATAACTCCGCGAAACCTCAGCTCGAAATCAAGAATCCGCCGGGGCGAAGTTGAAAGTTACTTTCAAGAGCACTATACCTCTCGACGTCGGCATCGGAGCCGTCGGAGCCCCGTTCTCGGAGTCGCCGCATGATCGTCTGTCTCTGCAAAGGTGTGAGCTGCGGAACGATTCGCCAGTCCATCCAGGAGGGCGCGTCGAGCGTCGCCGAGATCGCCAGGGCGTGCGGCGCGGGCACCGATTGCGGGGGCTGCGAGACGATGCTGGAGGAGCTCCTCGAGGAGGAGATGTCCGCCGGGCGCAGGCTGCCGATCATCCGCGCCGCGTAGCGGCTGCGTCGCGATGCGCTCGTGATCGCGTCGAGCACGGGCTCGAGTCGCCGGCGAGTCGCAAGAGAAAGTCACGTTCACCTTCGCGGAGAAAAGCGCTTTCACAGCGTTCTTCGCGCTAGGCCGAGGCGCTCTCGCGTGCGAGAACGAACGTCATCATGAAGGGCGACAAGCAGATCATCGACCTCCTCAACGATGTCCTGACCGCCGAGCTCACGGCGATCAACCAGTACTTCATCCACGCGAAGATGATGAAGAACTGGGGCTACCTGCGGCTCGCCGAGAAGGAGCGCCACGAGTCCATCGACGAGATGAAGCACGCCGACACGCTCATCGATCGGATCCTCTTCCTCGAGGGGCTCCCGAACATGCAGCGGATGAACAAGGTCGCCGTGGGCGAGACGGTCCCCGAGCAGCTTCGCCTCGACCTCGACGAAGAGAAGCGCGCCGTGAAGCGCCTCAACGACGGCATCAAGCTCTGCCGCGACCTCGGCGACAACGGGACGGAAGACCTGCTCACGAAGATCCTCGTCAGCGAGGAAGAGCATGTCGACTGGATCGAGAGCCAGATCGAGCTCATGCGACAGATCGGCGAGCCGAACTATCTCGCCCAGCAGATCAGGGACTGAGACCGGCCCCCTCATACCTGGGCGCCTAGACCTTCGGCCGGATCGGTACCAAGATCCCGCGCGATGGATCCGAATCTCAAGGGCAAGCTCGACGCTCTCGTCACCGACCACAAGGTCGTCCTCTTCGTGAAGGGGACGAAGTCCTTCCCGCAGTGCGGGTTCTCGAACGCAGTGATCACGGTCTTCAAGCAGATCGGTGTGCCGTTCGAGTGCGTGAACATTCTCTCGGATCCCGAGATCCGGCAGGGGATGAAGGAGTACTCCTCGTGGCCGACCTTCCCGCAGGTCTACGTCGGCGGCGAGTTCATCGGCGGCTGTGACATCGTCCGCGAGATGCACGAGAAGGGGGAGCTCGCGCCCATCGTGCAGAAGGCGGTGGGCTCGAGCGCGGCCTCGTCTGATGGTCGAGCTTCGTGAGCGCACCCGTTCCGAACGAGCTCGTCGTCGACGATCCGTTCACGGGTGAGGTCGCGTTCAAGACGGCGTACACGATGGGCACCGAGCTCGATCGCGTGCTCGGTCGTTCGCGTGAGGGGGCGCGCGCCGCGGCCGCGATGTCGGTCGACGAGCGCGTGGCGCTCTGCCTCCGCGTCGTCGAAGCGCTCGAGAAGTCGGTCGACGACGTCGCAGGCGAGATCACCGCGGAGATGGGGAAGCCGCTCTCGCAGGCCAAGGGCGAGATGGGCGGGATGGCCAAGCGCGCGCGCCACATGGCCGCGATCGCGAAGGAGTCGCTGCGCGACCTCGTCATCGAGGGTGATCCCGCCCTCGAGCGTCGCATCGTGCGCGCGCCGAAGGGCGTCGTCTTCAACCTCCCCGCGTGGAACTACCCGCTGCTCACCGCAGTGAACGCGGTGATCCCCGCGGTGCTCGCGGGGAACGCGGTCGTGCTCAAGCACTCGCCGCGCTCACCGTCGGTGGGCAACCGGTTCGCGCAGGCATTCCGCGACGCGGGCGCGCCCGAGCAGCTCGTGCAGGCGATCCACACCGACTACGCGACGGCCGAGCGCATCGTCGGCGATCCGCGGATCGATCACGTCTGCTTCACCGGCAGCGTGCACGGCGGCCACCAGATGCAGCTCGCCGCGCGCGACCGCTTCATCGACCTCGGCCTCGAGCTCGGGGGGAACGACGCGGCCTACGTCGCCTCCGACGCCGATCTCGCCCAAGCGGTCGAAGGCATCGTCGACGGCGCTTGCTACAACGCCGGCCAGTCGTGCTGCGCGGTCGAGCGCGTCTACGTGCACGAGTCCCTCTACGACGCGTTCATCGAAGCCTGCCTCCCCGTGATGCGCGCCTACGTGATGGGCGATCCGCGCGACGGAAAGACCTCCCTCGGTCCCATCGCGCAACCCTGGCACCCGGACGAGCTGAAGACGCAGGTCGACGACGCGATCCGCCGGGGCGCGAAGCTCGTCCTCGGTGGCAACCGCACGAGCGTGAGCGGCAAGGGGCGCTTCTTCGAGCCCACCGTGCTGATCGACGTCCCCGACGACGCGCTCGTGATGTCGAAGGAGTCGTTCGGCCCGCTCCTTCCCGTTGCGAAGGTGAAGGACGACGAAGAGGCCCTCGCGCTGATCAACGCCGACGAGCTCGGGCTCACCGCGTCGATCTGGACGAAGGACCTCGAGCGCGCGCGTCGCTTCGCCGCCCGCGTCGAAGCCGGCACCGTCTACAAGAACCGCTGCGACGCGCTCGATCCCGCCCTCCCATGGACCGGCTGGAAAGACAGCGGCAAGGGCTCGACGCTGAGCGTGCTCGGCTTCGAGCACCTGACGAAGCCAAAGGCGCTCAACTTCCGCCTCTGAGATGACGCCGTATCGCGACGGATCGAGCGAGCACCCGCTGGGTGAGCTTCGCTCGGTCCATCGCGTGCGCATACGAGACTACGTGCGCTCGCCCCGCTCGTGGATCCTGCCGCTCGTCATCGGCTTCGCCTTGTCCGGAACGCAGTGGCTCGTTCGGAAGAACGTCGGCGACGCGCTCTTGATGGTGCCGCTGATCGCGTTCGGCGTGCTCTCGCTCTGGCTCGTCCCGGTGCTTCTCTTCGCGAGCGAGGTCTGCGTCCGCGAGCGCGGCGTCGTGATCCGCCGCCTCGGCAAGCGCGCGACCGCGGTCCGCTTCGACGACGTCGCCGCCGTGCTCCCCCAGGGACTGCGGCTGCGCGACGGCGCGCTGATCTCGGTCGACCCGCGCCTGGAGCGCCTCGACGCGTTGAGAGACACGGTCACGCGCGAGCTGCGATGAGCACGGCGACGGACGAACGCGTCCCGCCGCCGGCACTCGTGTCGGCACGGGCGACGAGCGACTCCTCGCATCACTGCGTCCCGCAAACAATTTGAAGCGGCGAGTAGCGAAGTGACCTTGGGCGCGTTATATATGCCGAATCAAGTGGCTGAACGTAGCGCGAGTCCGTCCGAACCGTCCGTGCGTACGCATGGGGGCCGCCGTGTGGGCGCGGGGAGGCCGCGGCGCTCGGCTCAGATGGTCTCGCACGCGCGCCGACCGGACATCGACGACCGGACGCCGCTCCACGTGACGCTGCGGGTGCGTCGCGGCATCTGGAACCTGCGCAGCCAGCGCGGGTTCGGCTGCGTGCGCCGGGCGATGCTCGAAGAACAGCGGCGGAAGCAGCTGCGCATCGTGCACTACTCGGTCCAGGGCAACCACGTGCACCTGCTCGTCGAGGCGGACGATACCGCACCCTCTCGCGACGGATGCAGGGGTTCACGATCCGCTTCGCCCGCGCAGTGAACCGCATGATGCAGCGGAAGCGCGGGCGCGTGCTCGCGGACCGGTACCACGCGCGCGCGCTGAAGACGCCGACAGAAGCACGCAACGCGCTTCGGTACGTGCTCATGAACCACGTGAAGCACAGCGCGCAGGTCGGTCGCGTCGGGATCGCGATCGATCCCTTCTCGTCCGCGCCCTGGTTTGCGCACTGGACGCGCCCGGTCCGGCCACCGTTGGAACCCCCGCCGACCAGCGCGCCAGCGTCGCACCTGCTGAAGACCGGCTGGCGGCGTGACGGGGCGACGCTGTGAGCGACGCGGGCTGGCGCTGCCGCGCGTAGTCTGAAGCCTCAGGGCTTCGCCGCGATCGGCAGGCCCGGCTTCGCTTGGAAGCGGCGCTGTACGATCGCGAGCACGCGCTCCTGGAAGTCGTCGATGATCATCGACGCGAAGAACGAGCCGTACGCGTTGACGCTGCTCTTCGCGATGTAGCGCGAGGAGAGCTCGATCTTGGTCTTGCCGCCTTCGAGCGGCTCGAGCGAGTAGGTCGCGTCGACGAAGCGGAAGTAGCCCCCTTCGAGGCCGTGGCGCTCGGTCGAGTTCGGGCGCAGCGTCGTCGGATCGACGCTGATCGTGAACGTCATGCGACGCGGGGGCACGAATTCGGTGATCCGCTCGTGGAACTCGAGGCCGTACTCGAAGTGTCCGATGCGGTGTCCGCCGAGGGCGGCGCGGTCGATCGTCGCCTTCAGCGGACGCGGCACGCCGAGTCGGTGCCAGAAGCCGGGCTGGAACTCGTCGTCCTTGATCTCCTCGAAGGCGGCGAGCCGCGCCCACACGGCGGCGGGCTCCGCGTCGACGATCACGACCGAACGCACGGTGTGCGTCTCTTCGCTCACGAAGTACGTGCGCTCGATCGGCGCGACCAGGAACGGCAGGAGCAGCATCGTGATCGCGGCCGCCGCGCGCTTCTTCCGCGAGAGGGTGATCGCGCGGACGATCCAAGCGACCAAGGTCCCGAGCGCGCCGAGCGCGAGGAAGGGCGAGCCGATGAGGACCACGCAGAGCGCGCCCTCGCGGATCAGGATCACCAGGATCGCGATCGAGGTCATCGCGCTCGTCCACGGGAGGAAGAGGATCATCAGGTAGGAAGTGACCTGATCTTCGTCTTTGAAGAGGAGCGGCACCGCGCCGAGCGCCAGGGGCACGAGCGCGAGGAAGGCGTACGTGGGGAGCGCGGCCTTCGCCCCGAAGACGAAGTAGCAGACCAGGACGTAGAACGTGCCCAGGGCCACGCTCGAGAGGAAGGTCGTCTTCTGTGCCTTGGTCACGTCGCGGAGCCTATCGCGCGCGACGGATGCTTACGACCGCGGAGGGATTCCAGCTTCGCGACGCCGACGACCTCGACCGGGGACCTGCGCGTCGGAAAGCGCAGTACGATGGCGCGCGTGCGCGCGCTCCTCGTCTCCGTGCTCCTCGCGATCGGCTGCGGCTCCTCGAACGAGCCCGTCGCCGTCACCCCGTCCGACGCGGAGGGGGATCTCCCGACCGACGATCCCGTCCCGGAGTGCACGGCGTCGCTCAACAAGGGCCCGTGGGTGCTGGCGATCGACGCGACGCACGCGCGCGTACGGTGGGAGTCGTGCGTGAAGGCGCCGAGCGCCATCCAGCTCTCCGTCGAAGGCACAGCGGAGAAGACGCGCAGGCCGTCGGTGGTCACCGAGCGCGTCGTGACGACGACCAACCTCGCGCCGCTCCGTCAGGACGCGGATTTTCCGGGGACCTATTACATGAACGACGTGGCCCTCGAGGGGCTGACGCCCGGCACCTGTTACGAGTACGTGCTCGAGAGCGACGCCTCGGCGAAGGGGCGCTTCTGCACCGCGCGGCCGAGCGGCACGCCATTCACGTTCGTCACGCTCGGCGACACCAACCCGGGCTTCGGTCCGACGGCGAGCCTCCTCGGCCACGTCTACGGCGTGAAGTCGGACTTCACCGTGCACGCCGGGGATCTGCACTACTACTCGTCGGGCCTCGAGACGTATCAGTTCTGGTTCGGCGAGATGAAGGCGCTCTTCCGCGGCGGCGGCTTCTTCCACTCGATCGGCAACCACGAGCGCGAGCAGCCGAACGAGTACGAGGAGTACGTCGATCGCTTCTGGGGCAACGCGGGGTTCGACGGGACGCACGACTACTTCCGCTTCGAGAGCGGCGGCGTGTGGTTCTTCGCGCTCGACACCGAGCAGGACTGGAAGCTCTCGTCGAAGCAGGGGACGTGGCTCGCGGCGTCGCTCGACGACGCGTCGAAGAAGCCGGGCTACCGCTTCGCCGTCCTCTACTTCCATCGGCCGTGGGTCACTTGCGGAGACAAGGGCGACTCGCCGCAGAGCCGCATGGAATACAAAGATCTGTTCGACCGCACCAAGGTGAAGCTCGTGATCCAGGGGCACATGCACGCCTACGAGCGCTTCGAGCTCGATGAGCGCGTGTGGCTCACGGTTGGGGGTGGGGGCGGCGCGCTCGGCAACGTCGACGAGAACGCGATGCGACCCGAGTGCGCTTCGCGCAAGTCCTCCGGGAAGTTTTTCCACGCGGTGCGCGTCGAGGTGAAGGCGGCAGAGATCGCCGGCACCACCATCGACGACAGGGGCGCGACGCGCGACGCGTTCACCTTCCCGGTTCCCTGAGTCATCCGGCGTGAAGGGAACGATCATCGCCTTCGGTCGTTCCACGACACGCTCGTGGCCGAGCACGGACGTCCGCCGCGCGGGGTCCTCGTGATCTCCGTGCGCTGCCCGCAGTGCGGGGCACCGGTGCCGGCTTCGCTCTCGTCGCCAGACGCGATCCGCTGCACCTCGTGCGCGTTCAGCGGAGCGCCGGCGCCCGAGGCGGTCGAACACCTCCGGCGCGCGGGCGACGTCCTGATGCGCAGCGACGCGCGTCACCGTCAGCTCACCGATCACCAACGCGGAGCGCTGCAGGGCGCGGCCGAGACGGCGAGGCGCCACAGGAAGATTCTCCTCGCCGCGCTCTCACCCCTCGGGCTGCTCGCGTTCTGTGGCCTGCTCTCGCCGGTGCTCGACTCGGACGAGGTGACCCTCGAACCGATCGTGATGATGTTCGTCCTGACCATGCCCTGGGTCCTCGCAGCCAGCGCGGGGCTCGTGATGATCTCGAGCCTGCGCGCGCGAACGGTGCGGATCGGCGCGTACTGCGCGGCGGTCCCTTCGTCCCCGGGGCAGCCGGCGCGCTGTCACGCGTGCGGCGCCGAGCTGCAGGCGACGTCGCTGGCCTTCGCGCGCTGTGATTTCTGTCGCGCCGACAACTTCCTCGCGCCCGATGCGATGGAGCAGGCCCTCGCGACGCGGTCGAGCTCCGCAGGCACCATCGAGGCGAGCGTGGAGCACCACCTCGCGGCGCTGCGGCGCGAGGGCGTCGGCGCAGGAGCGCTCGCCGTCACGTCCGTCGTCCTCGCCCCGCTCTTTGCGTTCGTCGTCGGAGTGCTCACTGCCGTGGTGCTCGGCCACTTCGTCAGACGCGCCCCGGACGAGCTCCGGCGCTACGCGGTGGTGGACACCGGCGTCGGGCGCTGCATCGCGCGCGTCTCCCACCAAGACCGGAACGTCCTCGAGTTCGGCAATCGCGCGCCGGCCGGCGTTCCGCGCATCGTGCCGCGCCCGGCCGAAACGAAGGACTTCGCGGTCACGGCGCTCGTGCATCGTGACGTTCTCACGCACCTCGGGCGCGGAAGGGTCGAACGCGTGTTCCGCACGCTCGACTCGAAAGAGAATTCCGTGGAGGTCGTCCTCCCGAGCGGTCAGAAGCTCATGCCGAATCTCGTGCTCGGCATGTGCGTACCGCCCGACGTGACGCTCTGACCGCTACAGGTTGCACGCGCGCGTCAGCATTCCCTGCGCGTCGTTGCAGCGGAGGAGCGCGTACGCGCCCGCCGCGGTCTGGTGGAAGAACGTGGACCACGCCTCGCCGGCGGCGAGCACGACGTTCGACGACGTGGCGCGCACGGTGTTCGGGCTCAGCGCGTCGCGGATCTGCCACGAATACGTGGCGGCCGTCTTCTCGACGTAGCTGATGCCTGCGAGGTTGGGGGCGACGTTCGTGAACCAGTTCGCGGCAGTGCCGCCCGCCGGAGTCGCCGCGAAGTTCACGTTGAAGAACCCGGGGACCGCGTTGCGGAACCGGACGTTCACCCCGTTGTTCGTGGACGCGACGGAGCTGAAGTCGAAGGCCAGCTGATACGCCGGTGTCCCGAAGTTCGTCTCGAGCAGCTCGAGCGTCGTGCTGAATCCGCTCACCGAGTTGCCGCTCGCGAGCTCGGTCCCCGTGCATGTCGTCGCGGCCGTGGGGACGAGCGCGACCCGATAGTCGGTCCCTGCGGGGACGTTGAAGTACTGCGTGATCTCGCGCAGCGCGAGGCCCGTGGTGTGCCCGAGCGAACGCAGGAGCGGCGTCGTCGTGAGCGTGCCCGAGGGATCGTCCTTCAGACAGATGTCGACCGCGGGAGCGTCGGCCGCGAGGTGGACGATCCGGAGCGGAAAGGTCGGCGCGCCGGTCCGCACCTGACAGAGCGAGCGATGCTGCGCGATCTGCGAAGGATCATGGCAGCTCGCCACGCCGAGCGGTGTCCCCGTCGACCCCGACTTGCCGATGACGAACGCGTCGGCGAGCTGCCAGGTGTCGGGGAGGAACTGCCCGACGTCGGTCGTCCCCGTGCGCGCCGACCACACGTGCGCGTACCGCGGCGACGTGAGATAGCCGAGCGCGTCGACCGCCGGCGCGCCCGACACGACATGACTCGCGTTGGTGAGCGTTCCGAAAGGGAGCGCCGTGAGATGCGGGCCGTACGTGACCCCGCCGCTCGACCCGAACCCGATGGGGCCGAGCGCCGGCGCCGCGTGGAAGACCCGGAGCTTGATGTCGGCGCCGGTCGCGGGCGTCCCGTGGAGGAGCTCGCGCCACTGGACGGGATCGGGCGATGCAGCGGCGCGCTCTCCGACGAGCGCGATCGTGCGCCGCTCGTCGACGAGCGCGGCGGTCGCGGTGGTGACGTCGGTGGTGCCGATCAGCGGCGTGTTGCAGTCGGTCGCCCCGGCAGCGACCGCTCGGATCGTGTACCGACTCCCGGGCGCGAGGCCGACGTGCTCCGAGAGCTGCGGATACGCGAGGGCTGCCGGCTCACCCACGCTCGCCATGTACGGACCGGTGAACGCGCCGCCGAAGGGCGCGATGCAGAAGTCGAGCGCGCCGCCGAGATCGGGGACGAAGGTCGCGACCCGAACATACGTCCGCGGCACGTTCGTGTCGGCAGTGTCCGCCGTGTCGGCGCTCGCGTCGGAGAGGCTGGTATCGGAGACCGCCGTGTCGGCCGCGGTCTCCGCGATGGTCGTGTCGGAGGTGTCGGCAGTGGTCGTGTCGGCGGCGCTGGTGTCGACGACGTTCGTGTCCGCCGCGTCGCGCGTGTCCTGCCCCGCATCGGGCGGGGCCGTGCCGCAGTACGACGCAGCGGGCGGTGCATAGAGACGTGATGCAGTGCTCGCGACGCCCTGATCGTAGAGGCTGCATCCCTCCGTCGCGGTCGTCTTGCAGCAGGAGAGCTCCCACGAGAAGCAGAACGCGTTCGAGTCGCACTTGATCTTCGCTTCGTTCGCAGCCGCGCCGAACCCGGCGCACCGCGCGGAGCCCGGCGTCGTCGTCCACCCGCCGGAGTTGCAGAACAGCTGGGGAAAGACGACGCCGAGCGTAGAGAAGTGGTTCAGGAGGAACCCACCACGTTCGGGCGAGAGCGCGAGGATCTCGCCCGGCGCGGTCGCTCCTGCGGCTCCGAAGTCCATCAAGAGCATGTCGCCCTGCGAGGGGCGCACGACGACCGGGTCGACGAATGTCGTGCCTTCCGGCTCCATGCGCAGGATGTCCTTCAGCTCCTTGCCGACGAGCCCTTGGAGGCTCGCGGCCGGCGTCAGGGTGACCGTCTTGCCGGCGGCGCTCGCGGGGAACGTGAATGTCAGCACGTTGCCCGAAGGCATCTTCACGTCGACCGAGCCACCGCCGGACGGCACCGTGTACGTGACACCAGTCTTTGCCGACGGGTCCTCCGTCGAGCACCCGTGGGCGGTGAGGAGCAGGGCGAGGGCGACGAGCATGTGCAGTCGGCGAAGCATGCGAGGAAGGATACTCAGCACCGACTGAACCTTGGAGGGATCTCCGTGACGTCCCGCGGCGAGATGAGCGCCTGCTGTGCGCACGGCGCAGCGGTCGCCCTCGAGAGCGCCGATCGGTTTGCGCACGCCCGATTGAACACGGAGGCACGGAGGCGCGGAGGTTCGAGCCGTCTGCCGGTCGTGACGTCTCCGTTGCGAGGCTCGTGTCGCCTGCCAGATTTCCCTATTTTCCTTAGCGATGGCGACCTGGG
>JBKJQC010000408.1:0-7626 GCA_046593995.1 Polyangiales bacterium | reverse complement strand
GCGCGCCGCATCGAGCCACGCCTTCGCGAACGACGGTGACAGCTTCGGGCTCGGCACCCAGTCGACGCTCGGCACGTCGAGGCTGCCGACCGGGCACGACATGTTGCGCGCGACCGTGGTCGAATCGAGGCACTCGCTCCAGGTGCCGTTCTCGCAGACCTCGACCCCCTCGAAGCAGTCGACGACCCCGTTGCGCTGGTCGTAGACCTTGCGGCACGAGCGCTCCTCCGCCTCGTCGCACGCCGGGTTCTGCCCCGTCGGCAGCGTGCTCGGGCCCGCGACGCCCTCGCTTCCGCCCGCGGCCTGGGGCGCGCGGTCCTCTCCGGCGCAGCCGAAGACGAAGAGTGAGAAGGCGGCGACGGCGGCAGTTCGCGCGAGGGTCGAGCAATCCATGATGCTCAGACCTACGGCGCCTCCCGACCCGACCTCTTCACCCTCACGGGGGAGTCGGGGCCTCCGGCACCCTTCGCATCACCCCGACGGGTGAGCGCACATGTCGGCGCGTCAGAACCAGCCCCAGGTGTATTCCGCCTTGAGGAACGTGGTCGCGTAGAACGGAGTCGGATTGTCGGGCGAGCGGAGGAAGTCTCCGGGCAGCGCGTGCGCACGGAGCTCGATCCCGAACGTCATCGTGCGCGAGTAGACCCAGTCGAACCCCGCGGCGAGCTGGCCACCGCCCTTGAGCTGGGTGCTCGGGAGACCGCCGCCGCCGAGCTCGTAGACGCCGGCGAACAAGCCGAGCCACGGCACGTACTGGATGACGTCGAGCGAGTAGGTGATCCCCACGGCCTGCGAGAGCACGAAGCTGCGGCCGCCCTTGTCGGTGACCTGGTTCGAGCTCGCGGTCGCGAGCGCGGCGAGCATGAGCGAGTCGGTGATCGAATAGCCGAAGGAGAGCCCGCCGCCGTAGCCCGCGAAGCTCCCTTCACCTGCGACGCCGGCGAAGCCGCCGTGCACGCCGACCCGCTTCACGCCCTCCGCGGCCTCGGCTCGCCGCGGTGCGGTCAGGAAGAAGAGCGTCGCGGCGCCCGCGAGCGCGATCGAGAGCCTCATGATCCGGCGAGTCCCTTCAGCTTCGACACCAACTGCCAAGCGTCGATCGGCGCGAGCCGGTCCACGTCGACCTGACGCAAAGTCTCGACCACGGGGTGCACCCTCGCGCTCGCCTCGCTCTTTCCCTCGCTCTCCACCGGCAGTCCGAAGATGTCGAGCTGGACTCCGCCGCGGGGGTTCCGTCCGCGCATCGATGCGTGCGCTCCGCTCGGCAGCGCAGCGCCTCGCTCGAGGCTCGCGAGGATCGCCTTTGCGCGCGCGAGCACCGGCTCCGGCACGCCCGCGAGGCGCGCCACCGCGATGCCGTAGGAGCGCGACGCGCCGCCCTTCACGAGGCGATGGAGGAAGACGATGTCGTCGCCGATCTCCTTCGCGGCCACGCTGTAGTTCGCGACCCCTGCGCACGTCGACGCGAGCTCGCACAGCTCGTGGTAATGCGTCGCGAAGAGCGTTCGCGCGGAGACGACGTCGTGGATGTGCTCGGCGACCGCCCAAGCGATCGACAGGCCGTCGTAGGTCGAAGTGCCGCGCCCGATCTCGTCGAGCACGATCAGCGACCGACGCGTGGCGCGCCGTAGGATGTTCGCCGCCTCCCGCATCTCGACCATGAACGTGGATGCACCGCGCGCGAGGCTGTCGCTCGCACCGACGCGCGTCATCACCCGATCGACGAGGCCGATGCGCGCGCGCTTCGCCGCGACGAACGACCCGGCCTGCGCCATCACGCACGCGAGGGCGACCTGACGCATCAGCGTGCTCTTGCCGGCCATGTTCGGACCGGTGATCACGAGCAGGCGTTCACCGCCCGCCTCCGCGGAGACCACGACGTCGTTCGGGACGAACCTGCCCGCGCCGCCGGTGGGCGCGAGCCGCTCCACGACCGGGTGCCGACAGTCGTCGAGCTCGATCACGAGGGCGTCGTCGATCTCCGGGCGCACGTAGTCGTTGCGGTGCGCGACGTCGGCGAGCGCCGCGAGCGTGTCCCAGCGAGCGAGCCGGGACGCGACGTCGCGCAGTCGCTCGCCGTGCTTCGCCGTCTCCGCACGGAGCGTGTCGAACAGCTCGAGCTCCCGCTCGCGGTGGCGATCCTCCGCGGAGAGCAGCTTGTCCTGGAGGGCGTCGAGCTCGTCGGTCGAGTATCGCTCGCCGGTGGCGATGGTCTGCTTGCGACGAAAGCTCGCGGGGACCTTCTCGACGTTCGAGCGCGAGACCTCGAGGTACCAGCCGAAGACCTTGTTGAAGCGGAGCTTGAGGTTCGCGATGCCGCTCTCCTCGCGGAGCCGCGCTTCGAGCTTCACGAGCACGGCGTCGCCGTTCTTCCGGAGGTCCGAGAGATCGTCGAGCGTGGCGTCGAAGCCGTCGCGGAAGATCGTGCCGTCGCGCGCGTTCGGCGGCGGCGTATCGACCAGGGCTCGCTTCAGGAGCGCGTGGAGATCGCCGAGCAGATCGAGCGGTCGATCGAGGCCGAGGATCTCGCGTCCATCGCGCGCGTTCGAGAGTACGCTCGCGATCGCAGGGAGCTCGCCGATGCCGTCGCGGAGCGCACCGAGATCGCGCGGCGAAGCCTGTCCGAGCGCAGCGCGCGTCGCCAGGCGCTCGAGATCGCCGATGCGCGCGAGCCGCTCGCGGAGCGCGTTTCGCAGCGGCGCGTCGAGGAGGAAGAGCTCGACCGCGTCGTGACGGCGACGGATGGTCGTCACTTCGCACGCCGGCGCGAGGAGCCACCGCCGTAGCAAGCGCGCACCGGCGGGGGTGCGGGTGGCGTCGAGCTGGGTGAGCAGCGTCGTCGCCGCGTCGCTCGTGCCCGCCGCCGACATGCCCTTCACGAGCTCGAGGTGCGTCGCGGTCGCATCGTCGATCTGCAGCGTGTCGACGAGATCGAACATCACGAGGCGTGAGGCCTGCACCTTCGCGCCGGGCGTCATGCTCTGCGCGTAGCCGAGGGTGCGTGCGACCGCGCGTCGCACGACGGCGGGCGCATCGCGCGCGGCGTTCGCGGCAACGGCCGCGCCGAGGTGGTCCGAGAGCGTGCGCAGCGCAGCGGTGTCCTCGATCGCGAGCGACTCCGCGCGCACCGCCGCGTGCGGGGCGATGGCCGCGACGGCTTCGGCGAGATCATGGGTGCCGTCGCCGAGGAGCACCTCGCGCGGATCGAGCCGCGCGACCTCGGCGAGCGCGCTGGTGGTGTCCTCGGCCACGCACGCGAGCAGCTCGCCCGTGGAGTGATCGAGCGCCGCGACGCCGACGGTACCGTCTCGAGCGCGCTCGACCGCGACGAGGAAGTGATTCTGTCGTGCGTCGAGCGAGTGGTCGTCGACGACCAAGCCGGGCGTGATCACCCGGACCACTTCGCGCGGCACGATCCCTTTGCACTTCGCCGGGTCGGCCATCTGCTCGCAGATCGCCACGGACAGACCCGCCTTGAGCGCGCGCGCGACGTAGGTGTGCGCGTTGTGGTGCGGCGCGCCTGCCATCGGGATCTCGTCCGGCTCGCCCTTGTTGCGCGACGTGAGCGTGAGCCCGAGCGCGCGGCTGGCCTTCACGGCGTCGTCGAGGAAGAGCTCGTAGAAGTCCCCCATGCGGAAGAAGATCAACGCGTGCGGGTACCGCTCCTTCGCGGCGAACCACTGCCGCATGAACGGCGTCTGGATCGCCTTCGACGCAGCGAGCGCAGGGGAGATCGAAACCCCATCGATGTTCGGGATCTCGAACGCAGCCGGCTTCGACGCCACGGGCTCTCCTTTCGCTGCGCCAACGTCCGCCGCGTCGCCTCTCGGCGGCGTCAGTTCACGGCCTTCTGGAAGCTGTACGGCGCGCCGCCGGGGAACACGAACAGCCCACGCTCGACGGCATCGACGGTCGCGATCATCCGCCAGCGGAGCTGCTCTTCGCCGTCCCAGGTCGCGGCGATCGGCTTCACCGTCTGCAAGAGCACGCCGGCCGCGAGCGACATCGGCTGGAACGCGAAGCGGCCGCCGAAGACGAAGCGCATGTCGGTCGCGGACGGCACCGGCTTCGGCGGGGTGCTGGCGTCCTTGCCGGAGACGATCGCGAACTGCCACGACGGGTTCGCGAAGAGCTCGCACTCGGGGACGGGCTCGGTGGCCTTCTCGCGCGTGCGGCCGGTCTGGATCGCAGGCTTGGCCGGATCCGTGACGCAGGCGCCGGCCGCGTCCGCGATTTGCCGATGGAGATATCCGGTGGCCGTTCCGACGACCACCCAGCTGCCCGTCGAGCGGACGAGGAACTTGAGGAGAGGGAGCGGATCGCCTTTGCGACCGAAGCACGTCGCGAAGTCCGCCGGGAGGCTCGGCACCGCGAGCTCGAGACGATCGTCGAACGCCTTCTCGATGGTGAAGAAGCGCGACCGCCTGATCGGTCGCTCGGCGGCCTCACCGTAGTTCGCGACGCACGCTTCGCGCTCGGCGACGCTGCAGGTGTCGTAGGGGCAGATCGGATCGACGACCTGGACGCTGTCGTGCGTCTGGGTCGGGCCCTCTGTCTCGACGCCCTTCGCGCAGTACGCGATGCCGCCGCGGACCACGACCTTGCCGTTCTCCACGGCGAAGCGCCCGAGCTCGTTGGCGAACGTCGGGAGCGGGCCCTCGTAGGTGACGATCCAGTTCTCGCTCGTGATGGCGTAGGGATTGTCCGGCGTCGAGATCGCGAGGATCGGGCGGCCATCGACCGGCGGCGCCAGCGTCGCGAAGCGCGGTCGACCTCTGCCGGTCTCGTTCTCGGTCGTGTTCGACAGGGGGACGTCGTATTGCGAGAGCGACACGCCACCGGCGGTCGGGACGTAGTCGGGCGTGTAGGCACGGAGCGAGCGCAGGTGATGGCGCCGCACGACGCGCGGGAAATACTCGTCGCTCGGAAGGATGCCTTCCTTGCCGCTACCCAAGGTCGTCTTCTCGCTCGGGTGCTTGAACGCCGGGGCCGCGGCGACCACCTCTTGCTTGCTCACGGGATCGAGCGCGATCTTCGGGCCGCGACAGAGCGCGTCGTAGTCGTCGATGTCGACGACCACGATGGCACCGTTGGTCATCGCGACGTATGCGAACACGCCGCGAAGGCGTCGCGGCTCGACGCCCACACGCCACGCCTCGCCGATGGCGATGCGCGCTCTCGCCACCTCCGGCGAGACCTTGTCCGCGGGGGAGAGGTCGGGATCCTTGCGCGGATGATCGTTCGGAGCGAACGGGCGACAGCGCGCGGCCGGCTGCGATCCGAGGCCGGTGATGTCGGGATCGACGTCGAGGAACGCGACCGCGCGCGCGGGCACGGCGTTGGCGACGCCGACACCGAACGGTCCGACCGGGAGGCGCGTCTTCGGGAACTGCGGCGCGTCGCACGCGAGCGCCTGCACCATCTTCGCGTTCGCGAAGTCGACCGTCTCGAGCTTTCGATCGACGACGCCGTTCGTGCGGCCGAAGGTGACCGGGAGGTCGAGGATGGCGAGCGATCCGTCGCCGGCCTGCGGGTTCGTGAGGTCGACCGCGTAGAGATAGCGATGGGCCGAGCACTTGCCGCCGAGCAACCTGCTGACCGTAGGGCTGTCCGCGGAGTGATCGAGCCCGTCACCGAGCCAACCGTTCGCGCGGCACACTTCGATCGCGGCGGAGTTGTCGAGCGTCACCTCGTCGGGCACCACGGGGCTCACCGAGACGCGCACCGTCTCGGAGCCGATCGGCAGGCGCGCGATCTCTGCGCCGCGACCGCGGTAGATGTCGAAGACGTGGACGATCGGTGCGACGTCGTCGGCGGCGTAGAGCAAGCCCCCGACCAGGGCGATCCCGGCGAGGTGCGTCTTCGTCGGAGCGGGGACGGTCACGCACGGCGCGGTCGGCGCCGGCGGCTGCGGCGCGGCAGGGTTGCAGCGCGCGACCCACCACGGCCGCTTGTCGCCGCCCGGTCCGCACGTCGGCTCGAGGCACTGGATCGACGCGTCGCCCGAGAGCGTCAGCGTGATGTCCGCCATGCGCGCCGGCACGAGCGGCTTCGAGAGATCGAACACGGCGAGCCTCGGTCCGCCGCTCGCATCCGGAAGGGTGACGTAGAGACGGCGGAGGTCCCCCTCGCGCTGGATCGCCATCGCGCCAGGCGTTCCGTCGTTCACGCGATCGAGATCGATTCGCGGCCAGGGGGCCTCGTTGCCGGCGGCGGCGCGGGAGTCGATCGGACCGCGGAGCATCCCGGCCGGGATGATCTCGATGCGCGGATCGCGACCGCTCGCGACGTAGACCGCGTGACCGGCCGGATCGGCGACCACGTCCGACGGGACCGCGGTGACCGGGAGGAACGAGTATCCCGGGATGCGCGGATCGACCTTCGCGAGCCCCGCGGGATCTCCCGGCGTGCGTCCGAGATCGGCGACCGCGAGCTCGCCGCGCGCCTGCTGCGTGACGACCGCGTGCAGCCTGTACTCGACGCCGGGCACGTGGGTGGCGACGCCGTCGCCGCCGACCGAGCAGTCCGAGAGATCGGCGCCCGTCCAGGTCGTGGCGTCGAGTCGCTGGAGGCAGATGAAGTCGACGTCCTTCGGCCGCTCCATCGATCGGAGCGGAACGATGACGGGCGTCTGCGAGCACGCCTGCACGATGACCACCGCGACGGCCGCCACCGAGAGAGAGAGATAGGAACGCGCGCGCATGGTCACCGCGTCGGCCCGCTGGGGACGCCGATGGAGTAGATGATCTGCTGGTAGGACGGCGTGTCGGCGGAGGCCTCGTCGAGGTCGATGATCTGGATCGTCGAGTCGGTGAAGTTGCAGACGTAGGCGAGCTTTCTCACCTCGTCGACGACCATCGCGTACGGACCGCGGTGCGTGCGGACCACGTTCGTCATCCTGCGCGCGTCGGGGTCGTAGATGACGATCATCCGCGCATCGAACGAGGCGGCGAGGATCTTCGACTTGCCGTTGATCGCCGCGCGCGTGACGCGCGACGGCCCGACCGGGAGCGCGAGGTTGTCGTAGAAGTGGAGCTTGCGCGTGGTCGGCTCGACCTCGCCGATGACGAGCGCCGCGGGCGTGCGGTTCGTGAGGAACACGCGAGTGTTGCGCGTCTCGCCGGCGTTCGGCGGATCGACGACGATGCCGCGCGAGTCGAAGCCCGCCGACTGCACGGGGAGGGTCACGCTGTCCGTCACGACGAGCCCCGCGCGCTCCTTGTTCGGATCGGGGAAGAAGCTCAGCACGTAGACGTTGCTCTGCGTGCGGTTCGTCACGAGGAACCGCGGGACGAACGGCTCGCCGGCGGTCGTGGGCAGGATGTCGAGCGCAGCGATGGCCGTGCCGCCGGCCGCGAAGCCGCCGACGACGTGCGCGAGCTTTCCCGGAGGGGGCGAGCCAGCGATCGCTACGTCGACGAACAAGCTCACGTTGCCCGTCGTCTGGTGCGCGACCGCCGCGATGCCGCCGCTCTTGCGCGGCTCCTCCGACGGATCGGACGGCCAGTACGCGGGCGTCGCGACCGCGAACGGCTCGCCTTCGAGCACCAACTGACGGGAGTTCCTCGTCGGATCGGTGCCGAGCCGCCACTCGGGCGCGCAGCGCGTGCCGATGGGCGTCGAACC
>JBKJQC010000393.1:0-2706 GCA_046593995.1 Polyangiales bacterium | reverse complement strand
CCGACGCCCGCGAGGCGATCGGCTCCATGCTCTTGCGAGCGCCGTCACTCAGCAACCCGTGGGCGTAGGTCGCGAAGCCGGCACGGTTCTCGTCCGACCCGAGCTTCTTGCCGACCTTCTCCATGAAGCCGCTCAACCGCTGCAGGCTGCCCGCGCCGCTGAAATTCGCCATGCGAGGCGGTTCTCACGCCGTCGGAACCCGGGCCAAGTTTTCGGTGACACAGTAGTGCTAGGCGAGTGGATTGAACACGGAGACACGGAGGCGCGGAGGATCAACCCGAGAAGAGGAATCGAGAGGTCTGCCGATCGCTACGACAACGTTGACGTCACTGATGGCCATCAACAACGTCGAAGCATGCGCGCGGCAGCACCTCACAGAACTCCGTGCCTCCGTGCCTCCGTGTTCAATCTTCGACGCGACGAGACGGCGGCAGATCGAGGTCAGATGCGCGAGCCTTCGGGGAGGAGGATCACCGCGCTCGTCGGCGGCACCGTGACCTTCAACGTGTAGTTCTCGACCGTCACCGCCTGACCGCCCGATTCGGGCAGCGCGTCGACGAGCTTCTGGCCGTTCGGCGCCTTCACCTTCATGGCGGTGCCGGAGAACTCCGTCGTCGAGGCCTTCTTCGCGTTGGTGTTGATGACCACGAGCGCGTAGCTGCCGTCGGTGGTCAGGGTCTCGCGCTCGAACGCGACGATGCCGGCGTCGCTCTCGTCGCCGACGTGATCGGTCGTGTAGGTGAACGCCATCGGTGAGCGGCGCAGGGCGGGGACCGCTTTGCGGATCTTCGCGAGGCGCGCGAAGTGGCGGAACGTCGCCCCGTTCGTCGGATAACCGGTCGGCACCATGTCCTCGCGGTTCGCTGGGTCGTTGCCGCCTTTGAACTGCTGCTCGGTGCCGTAATAAAGGCAGGGGATCCCGTCCTCGGTCATGAGGAAGGTGAGCGCGTTGTGCAGCGCCGGCACCGCGTCGGGGCGCTTCGCCTGGTCGCCGGCGGCCCAGAGGAAGCGACCGACGTCGTGGTTGTCGAGGAAGTTCACGTGCACGTCGACCGGCGGATGACCGATGCCACCGGCGGGCGGCTTCGACGACCAGTTGGCGGCGCGCTCCGTCCAGCGCGCCGGGATCTTGCTCGTCGCCTGGCCGCGGATGAACACGTCCTGGAAGACCTGGAAATATTGGGGGAAGTCGAAGAGCCCGTCGAGCTCGTCGTCCTTGGTGTACGAGCCGACGAGCGGATCGCGGCCGTCGAAGACCTCGCCGAAGAGGAGGAACTTGTCCTTGCCGAGCTTCTTCGCCTTGTCGCGGATCCCCTTCGCGAACACCTGCCAGAACGGGTGGTCGACGTGCTTTACGGTGTCGATGCGGAAGCCGTCGAGATCGGCGAGCTCGATCCAGCGGCCGAAGGCGTCGATCATCAGTTGCTGGATGCGCGGATCCTCGGTCGCCAGATCCTTCAGGCCGCCGGGGAAGTCGCCGAACATCGTCTGCTCGTCGCCGTCGGGCGGCTGGTCGTAGTTCACGACGCGACCGCGCCGGTGATAGGCCTCGGGCGTCCCGAGGAAGGCTGCCCCGGGCGACGTCGGCTTGATGCGGTTGATCGCGGGATCGTCCATGAAGACGATCGGCGCGGGGCCCGCCGGTCCGAGCGAGGTGAACGACTGCACCACCGGCGCCTCGTAGTCGGGATCGTACTCGGTGATGTGGATGGACTTGTCGCCGCGCGTCTTGATGCCCCCCTCGACGCTCTCGTCGGGGCGACCGTTCTGGTTGATGTCGTAATAGAACATCTGACCCATGTGGTTGGTCACGATGTCGAGGACGATCTTGATCTTCCGCGCGTGCGCCTTGCCGACCATCTCGCGCAGGTCGGAGAGGTTCCCGAAGTGCGGGTTGAGCAGATACGGATCCTGCGTCCAGTAGCCGTGGTAGCTGTCGATCCCCGCGTCGGTCTCGACGTTCTTCACGATGGGGGAGATCCACAGCGTGGTGACGCCGAGCGCCGCGATGTAGTCGAGCTTCTCGGTGACGCCCTTCCAGTCGCCGCCGTGATAGCGCGCAGGGCTGCTCTTGTTCACGCGGTAGTCGTTGCTGGTGTCGCCGTTGGCGAAGCGATCGATCAAGACCTGGTAGATGATCTCGTCGCGCCACTCCTGCACGTGGTTGCCGACCTTGAACGACTCCGGCTCGCGCGAGACGTCGACGCAGGACGAGAGCGCGGCCAGGAGGCCGAGAACGAGCGGTGCGAGTCGACGCTTCATCGCGCGTGAACGATACCCCGCGCGTGTCGGGGCGTCACGCCGTCCTCTCGTGACGAAGACTCAGTGACGCTTCGCGTAGACGGTGATCTCGACGATCCCCGCAGCGAGCACGCGGTGGAGGCGTAGCTCGCTCTCGGTCGCGTCGTAGCCGAAGTCCGCGGGGTCGCCGTAGCCGCACGCGCCGTCGACCGTGAGCGTGTCCGCGTCGGCGCTGATCCTCGCGGTGCCACGGATCGGCCGGTCGTCGTTGTCGGTGAGGGAGACCGACTCGAGCAGGTTGCCGCGCACGACCCAGGTGAGCGCCATCCGGTTGGCGTTGCCCGCCGAGCTCCCGTGGACGATGCGATCGACGAGCTCCCAGGTGCCGTCGGAGAGGGCGCCGCCGGTCGGATCGGGCGCGCGTCCCGAGGCAGCGCGTCGTGCGACGAGACGCGTGGGGGCGTC
>JBKJQC010000320.1:0-14464 GCA_046593995.1 Polyangiales bacterium | reverse complement strand
CGACCGGCGTCGACATCGCGACGATGTGGTCGCTCGCGATCGCGCGCGCGGACGCCTCGGACTGTACCTCGAATAGCGAGTGCGCGAGCGGCTTCTGCGTCGACCGCCTGTGCTGCGACACCGCCTGCAGCGGTACGTGTCAAGCGTGCACCGCCGCGTTGAAGGGCACCGGCAGCGACGGCGTGTGCGGTCTAATCAGCGCGGGCCGCGATCCGCAGAGCGAGTGCAAGGACGAGGGTTCGCCGACGTGCGGCACCGACGGCACCTGCGACGGCGCCGGAGCGTGTCGCAAGTATTCGGGGACCGGCTGTACCCCACGCGCGTGCAGCGACGATGCCGAGTGCTCGTCCGGCTTCTGCACCGACGGGATCTGTTGCGACAGGCGCTGTGACAGCTCTTGCGAGGGCTGCACCAAGGCGCTCAAGGGCTCGGGCGTCGACGGTGTCTGCGCGGCGTTCGCCGCCGGCACCGATCCGAAGGACAAGTGCGCGAAGGACACCGCGGAGAACTCCTGCAACCAGGACGGCTTCTGCAACGGCACGGGCCTCTGTCGCGCGTACGCACCGAAGGGCACCGCCTGCGGGTCGACGACATGCAAGGACGCGTCGGTGAGCGGTCGCGCCTGCGATGGCGCCGGCACCTGCGAGACCGCGACCAGCGCGTGCGGTGCGTTCTTGTGCGAGGCGACCGGCACCGCGTGTCGTACGACGTGCACCGCAGACAGCGACTGCGCGACGACCGCATACTGCGACGGCAGCGGCGTCTGCAAGGCGAAGAGCTCCAACGGCACCAAGTGCACGATGGCGAAGGAGTGCACGAGCGGGCTCTGCGTGGACGGAGTCTGCTGCAACGAAGGCTGCGGCGCGCAGTGCGAATCGTGCAACGAGGCCGGCAAGGAGGGCAGCTGCGTACCGGTGAGCGGCAAGCCGCGCGGCGCCCGCGAAGCGTGCACCGGCGAGGGGACGCCGTGCGGCGGCAAGTGCGACGGTAGCGGCACGTCGTGCACCTATCCGTCGGCGGCGACCGACTGCGGATCGACCTGCGCGGGGAGCTCGCTCACCAAGCGCGTGTGCGACAACAAGGGAAGCTGCGTCGAGAGCACCACGTCGTGCGGCACCTTCGCGTGCGGCGACAAGGCCTGCAAAGACACCTGCGCCACCGCCGCCGACTGCGCGGGCAGTGGCTACCAGTGCGAGGCCACCAAGTGCGTCCCTGCCGGCGGTGCGTCCTGCACCGAAGACGGTCTCTCGGTGAAGGACGGCGACAAGATCACCGCGTGCACCCCCGCGGTCTGCAAGGGCGGAGCCTGCGTGCAGCGTTGCCTCGGCAGCACCGACTGCGCGACAAGCTTCACCTGCGATCCCGCGACCGGCAACTGCGTCGCGTCGACGGCCCCGGTCGAAGAGGAGGGTGGCTGCGCGATGCACCGCTCGTCTCGCGGGGCGAGTGGATCGTTCGTGCTCCTGGCGTTCGTCGCTCTCGCGCTTCTTCGAGCGACGAAGCGTCGGTGACCGAGAGACGCCACCCTGCCATTCGCGCCCGTTGGAGCCACCCCGCGGCGCGGCTCGCGAGCGCGTCGGTCATCGCCTTGTGATGTGGCACGTGGAAAGCCGCTGCACCCGCTGGGCCGCGGCTGCGTCGAGTGTCGCCTCACGGCCGGGTCGTCACCTCACAGGCCGCGGCGAACTGCTCGAGAGCCGTGAGGCCTGCGGGGATCTCGTCGAACAGTCGGACGAAGTCGCCCGAGCCGTAACCATGCGCGATCGGGTTCGGCGCGGCCAAGCGCGTCCGCGAGCGTCGCCGCGATCACCGCTGATGGACTCGTTGAACGTCGCGTGGCAGTGGAGCTCGTCTCGGAATCGACCGACGCGATCGGTCGCGCGAGAAGGTGAAGATCTACGCGCGGGTGCTCCATGTCGCCTGCTACGTGATCTTCGATCCCCTTACCGCGCAGCTCGATGCGTTCCGCCTCGACGCCGGCACGAGGGAGTACGTGCGCGGGAGGCGCGACGCGATGGGCAGGGTAACCTGTGCGCCCCTCGGACCCTCGCTCGCCGTCGTGCCCGGTGTCCTCGACGACGTGGAGGCACCGTGGCTTCGCTGGGTGCTGGGTCGATCGCGACGGTCGCGCCGAACCCAGTCTCGGCGGTCAGGGAACCGCGTCGAGGCGCGCGGCGAACCAAGCGCGCACGTCGTCGAACGCGATCGCGTCCGTCGCAAATGGGCATGTACAGGGGCAGTAGATCGGCTGCGCTGAAGCGTGGGTCGAGGCCCAGCGACTTCGCGAGGTTGACCGTGAACATGCCCGTCACCGCCGTCCACAGGCCGGGGAGAGCAAGCTGGCGGCGCGCACAGGCATAGAAGAACGCGGCGGGCTCGTCGCGCTCGTCCACGGCGAGCGTTCGCGCCTCGCGTGTCAATGCCTCGAGCAGAGCGACGGGCGGAGCACGATGGACGCCCCAACGACGCGCGACGAACTGATAGGCCTCTTCGAGGTCGACGACGGTCGGGATCATGCACGCTTGCGGGCGTGCGCGATCGCGTCGTCGAGGCTCGCGAGATTGAGTCGTTCACGCATGCGCTCGAGGGCCTCGATGTTGCGCTCGACGATGAATCGCGCGACGAGCGCCTGTACCTCCGCGCCCACTGCGGATCCGAGCGCCTGGGCGACGCCATCGTTCATGACGGCGAGATCGCGGCCGGCGAGCTGGTCGAGCTCCTGCTGCTGCTCCGGGCTCATCGACTCGACCAGGCGCACGAAGCTACTGGCGGTCGCCGGCACGGCGGCGGAGACGGGATCGCGCTTGGCGCTATCGGGCATGCGTCGATGATGGGCGCGACGACGTGCGCCAGCAAGCGGTCGCGGCGGACCCGCGCGGAGCTTCGGCCAGACTACGTCCGCGCTCGCTTCCGACGAGGGTTCTCGGCGCCGGCCGATGCACCTCGTCGCGGCGGAGCGCAGGCGAAGGTCGAGCTGCGGGTCTTCTGCGGTGTCTGCACCATGTCGGCAGCTCGCGCGCCCGGTGGAGGACATCACCTGGAGCGAGACGCTCGCGAAGGTGCTGAAGCGCTACGGCGAAAGGCTCCTGATTGTCGTCTCGGGCCGCGCCGCTCGCGAGCGACCACCAGCGCCGTCACCAGCGCGGCCGCCAGCGCCAACGAGCGCGACGGAAGACGCGTGGCTTTCGCGGTCCGACAGCCGCACCCGCCGGGCGCGTCCGGGTCGGCAGCCTGGATCGCTGCATCGGTGCTCGCCCCACCGTCGGGCGCGACGTCGGTCGCGGCATCGCCGGCGATGGCAGCATCCGCAGCATCCGCAGCATCGCGCCCCGCGACAGCATCAGCGCCCGCGTCGGCGATCGCGCGCGGCAGCAGGCGTCGGTTGTGGCGGAGGCGGCCCGCGTCGTCACGCCACACGAGATCCATCACGCCGGTCCCGACCGCCATCGTCGGGTGCTCGACGCTCGTCTTCGTCGCGAAGATTCGCTCCGGTGTCCACGCGTTGCCCGCCGCCTGCGCGATCCGCAGCTTGCTCGCGGCGTCGCGCCAGATCACGTGTCGCGCTCCGAGCTCGTCGGTGCCGAGCGTCGGCGCGACGTCGGTCGCAAGCGGCGCTTCGCTGACTTTCACGCGCATCCCGTCGTCGACGAACACGCTCTCTGGCGCGTAGTCGGTCGAGGTGATCCGCTTCCAGGTCGCGAACGCGACGGAGCGCTTGCCGTCCACCGTCTCGATGATCGAGGGCGAGGAGGCGTGGTCGCCGGTTGCAAATCCGTCGACGCGAGACTCGGCGCTCCACGCGCCCGAGAACGAGTAGAGGCGGATCCCGACGAAGCGCGCGACCCACCACCACCCGACGTGCAGACGGGTGCCGTCGAAGCTCTTGGTCAGGTTCACGTCCTTGCCGAGATCCCCGAGGAGCTTCGTGGTGAACGCGCCGCTGCCGTCCACCGCACGTGAGTAGACGCGCGTACGGTTCGCGGTCTCGCCGTCGACGAGGACGTTCGAGCCGATGAAGACGCTGCCGGCGAGCGTCTCGATGTCCAGGCTCTCGGAGCCGTCGGTCGACGCCGTGATCGCCGCTGTCCACACGCCGGTGGTCTCGCGCCGCGCGTAGAAGATGTCGACGTCGGGCGCGCTGATCCGCTGGGCCCAGGCGACGTGCACGCGGCCGGCAGAGTCGGTGGCGACGCGCGGGCGGTTCACGTCGTTGGTCGACACGTTCGTCGATCCGGGGACGGTTTCCTCCGCACTCCATGCGCCGGACGAGAAGCGGCGATGGCGCACCGCACACCCCGTCGGACCGCTCGCCGTGTTGCAGCGGACGTACACGAGATCGACGGAGGATGGGCCGAGCGACAGATCCGGCCAGAGGCCGAAGTGCCCGAGCTCGACCTCGCTCTCCGTCTCGTCGGCGCGCGCGAGCGATGCGATCGAACACGCGAGCACGATGGTGGCGCATACGACGACAGCTCGCACGAGAGGATGGTACGTCGAAAACCGCGTGGCATCCTCGGGGCGCTCGGCGCAGCTGGAGCTGTACGCAGATCCACGGCGACGTTCACTCCGAGGCGCCGCTGAACGGCTGCCAGTACCACGTCAAATCGTCGCCCGTACCCCTGCGTGGAAGAACTGCGTCGCCGGTGTGTCGTACCCGAAGATCTTCTGCACGTACCCGAGCTCGATCGCTGCGTGCTCGGTCACCTGTAGGTAGGGGAAGATCGCGGTGCCGAAGCGCATCATCCGAATTCGATCGCGCCGCTCCGGGTAACCGGCGGTGTAGGCGGCATCATAGATCTCGTCAGTGCGCTCGCGCAGATCGCCGTCGAAGTACGTTCCGAACTTCACGCCGACCTTCCATGGCAGGAGCCACTCCCGGGCTTCGAGCCCGAACAGGTTCGTGATTGCTACCGTGGAGTTCTGCTTTTTGTCGAACGTTCCGCTGCCGAAGTAGAGGCGCGCCTCGAACGTCACCGCTTCGGCGAGACGGACGGCGGTCTGCACGCCGCCGGCGATGTGGTCGATGCGCGGCTGCACGAACTTGTCGAGATTCAGCCCGACCGGGATCGAGCTCTGAACGAACATGCCGAACGACATCTTCAGCTCGTGGACGAGGTTCCACGCGATCGACGGCGTGATGAACCCGCCGCGATCCGCGGCGTGGAACTGACATCGCGTGGCGTCGAGCGCGACCCCGCGACAGCGATCGGGGGTGACCGTGCCGCGCTCGTTCACCTCCGCGGGCGAGACGACGTAGGTGCCATCGACGCGCACGTAGAGATCCCGAATCGGACCGAAGTCGCCGACGCCGTAGCCGACGCCGAACGCGTACATGTTCCACCGCGCCTTCTGCCACGACTGCTCGTTCTCGTTCGGCTCGATCTTGCCGCGCTCGAGCGAGACCCGGGTCGAGAGATCGAGCTGGCCGGGGCGACCGCCGACCGGGCTCGTGATGAGGGCGCTCGCGCTCGCCGGAATGAGCAGGAGAGGCAGCGCGAGGAGGAGGCTTCGCATGATCCCCGGCAGTACGTCAGGGTGTCGGGTTGGTTTCCACGAGACGTGCAGGCCGCTAGACGCGCCGACGTGGACGAGGCCCCGAGCGGTACGGCTGCCTCCGAGCGGGTAGCGCGCGACGAGCACGAGAGCCGGCCGATCAGCCGAAACGCCGCCGCGCGAGCAGCAGGCAGGCGACGAGCGCGAACCCCCAGGTTCCGGCCAAGGCGCCGCGCGGAGTTTCGCGCGGCGAGCTGCATGCCCCACCTTCGAGGGTCGAGTCGATGATGGCGAAGCACCCGCTCACGTCGGCAGGGATTGCCTCGCACCTCATTCCCGCCCCGCAGCTCTGCGGGGCGGCGGCAAAACACAACTTGCTGGAGCGAGCCGTCCCTGCGGCGGCAATGGATCGCTCGGTCAGTCGAGGTCGTTGGCGAACTCGATGCGATATCGCGCCTTCACCTCTCCCCACTCGGGCTTCGGGAACGACACCGCCCGGGCGACCTTCGCGAGGCACGCGAGCGCGCCCTTGTCGGTGAGCGTCGACCCCACGTCCTTGACGGCGATCGTCTTCCCATTCTCATCGATCAGCAGCTCGACTTCGTACGCGCCCTTGGTGTCGACGTCCTTCTTCAGAAGCGGCTCGTAGCACGCACGGAACGCCGCGAATTTCTGACGCAGGACTCGGCGCACGATCTCCCGCGGGAGCTTGCCCGTGACCAACGGGCCCATGTCCATCATCGTCGTCTGCCGCGCGCTCCCGGCAACCGTGAGCTCCAGCGTGGCCGAGCCCTTGGCCTCCTTCGCGAAGGTCGCCGCGACGAGCACCGTCTCGGCGCACGCGGAGAACGCTCCGTCGGCGATCGTTCCGGCAGAGCGCTTCGCGGTCGTGACGCGGCCTGCGTCGTCGACGACGATCGCCACCTCCAACGTGCCTTCGAGCTTCCCCTTCTTCTGCGTTTCGATGCGACAGGTCTTCAGCGCCGCCGACATCGCGCATGCGCCCTCGGCGAGGCTCCTCGCGCGCGCGCCCGTCGCATCCTTCGGCTTCACCACGAGCTTCGCCGTCTTCGGGTCGGGCGGTCCGCCGAGAAATCCGTACCCTGCCCCCTTCGCAGTGCCGAGCCCTTTGCCGGGCTCGATGGGGCCGGACGCGCTGTCGGCTCCAATGACGCTCAATCCCATGCCCGCGAACGGCGACTCGGGTTCAGGGTACGGCGCGAGGTACCCGTCGCGGCACGTGAGCTGCTCGGGCGTGGGCGGCGGCAGCGGCTTCTCTGCGACGGCGGAAGAGGAGGGCGCCGACGCGGACGCGGACGCGGACGGCGAGGCCGACACCGCCGGTGCCGGCGGCGAGGGAGAGGACGACGCGGCCGGCGCCGTCGCCACGACGGCGGGCGGAGCCTCGTTGCCCGCGCACGCGGCAACGAGGGAGAGTGGCAACATCACGTGGACGAACTTCT
The DNA here is from genome assembly GCA_046593995.1 of Polyangiales bacterium. Classification (GTDB taxonomy): domain Bacteria; phylum Myxococcota_A; class Polyangia; order Polyangiales; family JADJMO01; genus JALHOE01. The sequence continues at coordinate 7,508 of JBKJQC010000320.1, read as the reverse complement.
GCACGGCGTGATGATGCCACGTCCCGCGCGTGACGACTCCGTCGCGTCGAGCGACTCGCCGAGCGGAGACGAGCGACTTCCACCTTCACGATGCGATCGGCGTCCTTGCGTGCAGCCACGGAGCGGCTACGTGACGCGAGGAACGGAACCAAGCGGATCGGCGACGTCGCCGATCGATCCGCAACGTCGCCGATGGTGTGCGCCTCTTGCGATGCCGAAGCGATCGACGAACGCGACGTCCTGTGCCACCGTAGGGCATGGTCGCGCACAAGTCGCTCGCCCGCGTAGGCGAAAATCACGAGATGGTCGTCCGGCTGCCATCGGATTTTCCGGTTGGCGAGGTCGAAGTCGTCGTGCTCTCTCGCGCGCAGTTGCCGGACGATCTCTCTGCCGCGAACCAGCGCATGCTCGAGCTGCTGAACGCCTGGGCAAAGGAGCCGATCTCGGATGACGCTGCCGACGACTTCGATGACTTTCAGCGCGCGCGTCCGCTTCGGTTTCGCGCGATCGACGACGATCGATGAAGCTCCTGCTCGACAGCAACACCATCAACTATTTGCTGCGCCATCGCCTGCCAGCGACGGACCACTTCCGCCGCGCCCTCGCGTCCGGTGCGGGCCTCGTGCTCTCGATCGTCGTCGACTACGAGCTCCGCAGGTATCTACTGCTGAAGGGAGCAACCGCGCTTCTACGTCGCTACGTCGACCTCACGCGCGACTGGTCGGTCGTGGGGCTCGACCCCGACGACTGGCAGCGCGCTGCGGAGACATGGGCGGAGCTGCACCGAACTGGACGCGCGATCGACGATCGCGATCTGCTCATCGCCGAGAGCGCACGGAAGGCCGGAGCCACCCTCGTGACGAGCAACGCGAGACACTTCGTCGACCTCGGTGTCCCGCTCGTCGATTGGATGGTCGACTGAAGGGTGGAGCGACCGAGCGTCAACAACGCAGCCGGAGCCGTTCACTACCCCCCATGCGGGACGCGCGCCGCAACGCGGGGGGAGCGCGGCGAGGGATCAGCGCTGATCCGTGGAGGGATCAGCGCTGATCCCCGAGGACCTTCACGAGCTTCGAGCGGTCGCCGAACTCGCACTCGACGACGAGCCCGAGCGCGAGAGAGCCGTCGCGTCGGCGCTGCTTCACCGAGAACGTCGCGACTCCCTTCAGCTTCGCCGTCGCACGCTCCGCCCAGGCTTCAGCCTCCGTAAGGAGCGAATCCGCCGGGCGCTTGCTCTTCGACCGATGCGCGCTGCGCTCGGTCTTCGCGGCGCGCTCGATCTCGCGCGCGCTCATCTTGCCCGGACGAATGGGCGTGCGGTGACCGCGGACTCGAGTCCTGCCGCGCGCGAGCTGCTCCGCGGTGTCGGGCTCGGGGGTCGCGGCCGCGAGTCGGATGAGCGCGAGCGACTTCGATTGTCCGAGGCCGAGGGCGCGCTTCCGAGTGAGCTCCTTCGGGATTGCGATCAGTCGCTTCACGGTGCCGAGCGCCATCCCGAGCTCGTTCTCGACGAGCGCGGCGAAGCTCGAGTGACCGAGCGCGGTGTAGAGCCGCGGCTGCGAGAGCGCGGTGAGCGCGACGCCCATGTCGTAGAACGCGTCCTCGATCTGTCGCTTCTTCTCCTGGATCTCCGCGACGAGCGCCTTGGCTTCGGCGGCGGCGGCGCGGGCGGCAGCGGTGGCCTTCTTCTGCGCGTTGCGCGCGAGGCTCGCGGGGAGGGGCTGCTTCTTTTGCGGCATGAAGCCGCAAAGCATCGCCGATCTCGGGCGCGTTGCGAAATGTCCCCGACTGCGGTCGCGCTCCAGCGCTGGCCGAACGGCATCGACCGGCGCGGCCTGTCCAACAGAAGGCACCCGCGGGCGTCGCGGCCTCACTCCCATCAACAGCAAATTTCCCAGGATGTGCATCGGACCGTGGGAACCCCACGCGGCGCCTTGCGGTCGTCCACGGCCCGACGCGCGGATCAGCGCGCGATGCGTGATGCGCTGATCGAGCTGCTACCATTCTCCCATGAAGACTGGTCGCTCGGACACGTCAGCTCTGATCGAGGCGAGAATGATCGAGCTGTACGGCCGCATGAGCGTCGCGCAGAAGGCGAACAAGGTGTTCGACCTGATGCGCGCCACTAGGCAGCTCTCGGCGCTGCGAATCCGCGCCGAGCACCCGGATCTCTCCGAACGAGAAGTTCAGGTCCGCGTCGCCGCGCTCGTGTACGGTCGCGAGCTCGTCGCCCGCGCGACCGGGATCGATCCCGGCGCCGACTACGACTGACATGCTGGCCGAAGCGATCGAGACCACTCTCCTCGTGACGGGGGTGCTGACCTCGCTGGGCGTCCGGTACGTGGTGGGGGGCTCGCTCGCGAGCTCACTGCAAGGGATTCCACGTGCAACCAACGACGTCGATCTCGTCGCTGCGATGCTGCCCGAGCACGCCATCCCATTCGTCGAGCGCCTCGGGGAGGACTTCTACGCCGACGTCGAGACGATTCGAGACGCGATCGCCCGGCGCACGGAGTTCAACGTCATCTTCCAGCCGGCGATCTTCAAGATCGACGTGTTCGTTCCGCCGCTCGACCTGGTGGTGCGCCGCGAGCTGTCACGCGCGCGGCTCTACGATCTCGGGGACGGGCGACAGCTTGCGTTGGCAAGCCCCGAGGATGTCATCGCTCAGAAGCTGCGTTGGTATCGACTCGGAGGAAACGTCTCGGAGCGCCAGTGGTCGGACGCCCTCGGCGTCGTCAAGACGCATCGTGACCGGCTCGAGCGCGCCTACCTCTCGGAGACCGCCGACGCGCTCGGGGTAGCCGACTTGCTGAGCGAGCTGCTGCGCGAAGGGGGGTAGGTTGTCCAAGCGTCCTCGGGCGTCCTCGGTGGATCCCAGGGGTCGAGTTGACAAATCGCTCGTACCGCGAAGTTCACCTCGCGCGCTCCTCGAAATCGGGGCGGAAGCGGAGGAGCGTCTCTCGTGAGCGGCCGAGGTACTTGATGACTTGTTCGGGCCCGCCGAAGGGGCGCTTGGCGTAGACGTGCCACTTCTTCGCGTAGAGTCGGCGACGCAGGCGCTCGAAGGCCTGCCGATCGCCTGCCAGCGCATCTGGAGCGAATGTATCTCACGAACGCCGCCGCCCCTCTCAGCGCAGGCCTGCGCCGAGTCACCGGCTTCGGCGGCGACGGACCGCGAGCAGCCCGAGGCCCAGCCCGAGCCAGGTCGAGGTGGCGAGGCTATTTCTTCCAGGCGTCTGGCAGCCGCACGCTTCGGCGGGAAGCGTTGCGCCGGTGGGGGTGCTGGCGTCGCCGGACGCGTCGACTGCGGATCCGGTGTCGAGCGCAGTCGGCGTGTCCTCGACCGTCGCCGTGTCTTCTTCGGTGTCGGTATCGGCGATCGCCGTGTCCGGAGACTCGCCATCCGAGGCGGTGTCCGCAGGGCGGGCGTCTGCTGTTGCGCTGTCTGCCGTTGCGGCGTCTGCCGTTGCGCTGTCCGCCGTTGCGGTGTCTGCCGTTGCAGTGTCCGCTGTTGCGGTGTCGGAGGTAGCGGTGTCGGTCACCGCTGTGTCTGCCGTGGCTGTGTCGTTGCCAGTGTCGAGCGGGCCGGTGTCGGTGACGGGGCACGCGGTCGTGCGGCACGTGGCGCCGGTGCCGCAGTTGGTGCAGGTGCCGGCGGTGCACTCGTTGGTCGCCCCGCAGGCGACGCCGTCGGCCTTCTTCGCGGCGCAGGTCGAGACGCCACAGTACGCAGTGGCGGCGCAGTCGGTGTCGCTCGCGCAGCTGGTCTTGCACGCGGTGCCGATGCACGCGTAGAGCGCGCACGACGCCGTCGAAGTGCTGCAGGTGCCCGAGCCGTTGCAGGTGCCGGTGGTCAGACTCGACCCCGAGCACGTCGTCGAACAGATCACGCCGCTCTTCGCGTTCACGCGGCAGGCGCCGGCGCCGTTGCAGAGGCCATCGGCCTTGCAGTCGCCCGGGTAGCCTCCGCTCGCGGCGCACTCGTTGTCGGGGTCGGTGTCGATGGCGATGGTGCCGCAGGTGCCGTCGGCGCCGGAGCCCTTCTTGGTAGCGCTGCATGCCTGACACGTGGCGGTGCACGCGGTGTCGCAGCAGACGCCGTCGACGCAGAACCCGCTCGGGCACGCCGCGACCACGCTGCAGGCGTCGCCCTGCGCGAGCCGGAAGATCTTGAGGACGAAGAGATCCTGTGTGCCGCCGAGCGTGGTGTCGAAGGCGCCCTTGGTGAAGGCGTCGGTCGAGCTCGTGTAGCCGCCGACGTAGAGGTTGCCGACGGAGTCGATGTCGAGCTCGCCGCTGATATCCTCGCCCGCGCCGCCACCGAGGAACGTCGACCACTCGATCGCGCCGGTTCCACCCGCGGGCTTGATGCGCGCGAGGAACATCTCGGAATTCGTCAGCGAAGAGTCGAACGCGTTGACCAGCGGGAAGTCCGGCGAGTTCGTGTAGCCCCCGACGTAGAGATTTCCGCCGAAGAACTTCATCCCGCTGATGTAGTCGACGCCGCTGCCTCCGAGGAACGACGACCAGGTCACCGTGGGCGGCGTGACGGCGCCGTTGATGCGCATCACGAAGGCCTCGTTGCCCCCGCCGTACGTGCTGTCGAACGCGTTCGAGGTCGGGAAATCCGAGCCGTAGGTGGTACCGCCGATGTACACGTTGGTGCCGTCCAGTGCCCCGCTCGACAGGCTGTCGTTCCCCGAGCCCCCGACGAACGACGACCAGAGGAGCGAGCTCGGTCCGCCCGACGCGGCCATCTTGAAGACGACGCCTTCGCCCGTCCCGCCGAACGTGGAGTCGAACGCGTTGACCAGCGGGAACGTCGACGACTCGCTCTGACCGAACACGACGACGCCCGTCGCATCGGCCACGATCCCGTTCGCATACTGGACGCCCGCACCGCCGGCGTAGGTCGACCAGAGGAGCGCGCTCGTGCCGCCCGTCGCGCTCACCTTGGCGACGAAGATGTCCGCGTCGCCATTGTGTGAGGTGTCGTAGGCACCGGTGGTGGGGAAGTTGGTCGAATGGGTGTAGCCTGCGACGTACAGACTGCCGGCGTTGTCCTGGGTGATCGCAGTCGCGCGGTCGTCGTCACTGCCACCGAGGTAGGACGACCACGAGAGCGCGCCGGCCGTCGTGAACTTTGCGACGAAGGCGTCGAACGTTCCGCCGGGGGATGCCTGGAATGCGTTCAGGATCGGGAGCCCGCCGTTGGTGAAGCCCGCGACGTAGACGTTCCCCGCGCTGTCGACCGCGATTCCTCCGTCGATGTCAGTGCCCGAGCCGCCGAAGTACGTCGACCACGCAACCACGCCGGCGGTGGTGATCTTGGTGATCCCGACGTCGACCCCGCCGTTGGCGCTGGTGTCGTACGCCCCGGTGGTCGTGGGAAAGTCGGTCGAGTAGACGGTGCCGACGACGTAGAAGTTGCCGCTCCCGTCGACGGCGCCGCCCGTATCGCCGGTCTCGCCACCCGACCCACCGAGATACGACGCCCAGGCGATGCTCGGGTCGATGACCAGCGGTTTCGTGCCGTCCCATCCATCGACCTGCACCGAGACGCGCTCGCCGTCGATCACGTGTCGCGCCGGGAGCTCGATGCGCGCATCGCCGTCGATCACGTACGCATGCAACCCCGAGACGTGGAGCTTGCCGATGTCGGTCTCGACGTCGACGCCGCGGCCGTCGTCGGTCACGCGTAGCGCCTTCGCCCCTTCCCACGCCATGACGATGCGCGAGGGATCGGCGCCCGGCGAGACGATGTAGCGATAGGAGAAGCCGCCGCGCGAAGGTTCGACGGCCATGTCGATGCCCGGGTAGATCTCTTCCCACGCGAGTCGCCCGTAGGTCGGCACGTCGGTCTTCCACGCGGTCGGATCTTTGCCGCCGATGAACTCGTGGACGGCCGCGCGCGCGCGCGCCTCGGCGACGGGAGTGATCTCGCGCGCGCCGACCAGCGAGGCATGCAGCCCCCACGACCTGCGTTGGTCCCACTTCCCGGACGAGACCGAGAGCGCGAAGCCCTGCGGCGTGAAGAACGCCGCCGAGTTGCGGCCTCGCATCTGGAACCGACCGGAGTGTTCGGTCATCGGCGCGATCGGAGCGGGGAGATGCTTGGCGTGGGCCGAAGGCGTGCTCGCGCGCCCCTTGGCGAGCGGCCGCGCGTCGAGTCCCGCGAACGACTCCTCACGCAGCGCGCGACGCACCTTGCTCGCAGCCTCCGGCGTCGAGAGCGCGCTGCGTTCCGAGGACGTGCCCGGCGGCGCACCCGGATCGCCGGTCGCCCCGCACCCGACGACGAGTCCCAACGCCAACGCACAGCTCCGCCCGGTCGACCTCGCGATACGCATCGTTCTTCCTCCCGAAATCGAACTCAGCTCAGAACGTGCCGCGCAGGACGAACCCGGTCGGGCTCACCGCCACCCCCACCCCGGACTTTTTCTCCGTGGGCGCCGTCAGCCACAGCACCGCGCCGCCGACGGCGACGACGGCTCCGACGATCAACAGCGCGCCGCCGACCTTCTGCTGTCCGTTCGCCGCGTCGGCGTCGTCGAGCGCCGACGGCGGACACCCGGTGGCGCCGCATTGCGCCTGCGCGTCCGAGTACTTCGACTTGCCGCCGAGGAACACGATGGTGCCCACGCCCGCGATCACCACGCCACCGATTCCAGCGACCAGACCGATCGTCTTGAGCGAGCTCCCCCCACCCGTGTCGGGTGTCGCGGTGCTCTCGCTCTTCGCCGGCACGGCGCTCGGGGATTCGGTCTTCGGGGACTCGGCCTTCGGGGACTCGGTCTTCGCCGGCTCGGTCTTCGCGGGCTCGGTCTTCGCGGGCTCGGTCTTCGCGGGCTCGCTCTTGGCAGTGACCTTCAGCGTGACCTTGCGCTTCTCGCTCTCTTTGATCTCGAAGTGGATCGAGGCCTCGGGGCCATCCCCGACGCGGGCGGCAAAGACGTGCTTGCCTGGATTGACCGCGCGCTCGAGGCCGAGTGTGGACGACTTGATCTCCGCGCCGTCGAGGGTCGCCGACACCGCGGAGGCCTGCGCGCCCTCGATCTCGAGAACGACCAGCGGGATGCGGGGTTCGAGCTCCTTGAGCTTGGTGGCGGCATTGGTCCGCGCCGTCGTCGAGACAATGGTCTCGGTGTCGGCGACCTTCATGCCGACGACTTCGGCGAACCGCGCGCGCGCCTCGACGATCTGCCCCAGATCCAGGTGCGCCACTCCGAGCTCGTAGGTGGTGACCGCCGTCGCCGCGAACGCGTGGGCGTCCTTGAACTTCTGGAAGGCTCCGGCGAAATCGCCCTTCTTTCGCAGCTCGAGCCCTTGTTTGAGGTTGTTGCTCGACGAGGCCTTCTCTTCGCTCGTCGGCGGCGCCGCCCACGCGAGCGTCGGGAGCTGGGCAGAGAGGAACGTGGAGAGGAGAATCGCAGCGAACGTGCGTTGGTGCATGCGTCTCATTCGATGGCCGGGGGAAGATCGGCCCCCGCCGTCGTGGGCTTGGT
>JBKJQC010000262.1:0-4556 GCA_046593995.1 Polyangiales bacterium | reverse complement strand
CGTTCGACGCGCCGGACGTCGGCTGGAACCGCGTCGGCGTGTGGACGCGGCCCGGCGCGATGTTCGTGCCGCGACACTGAGGCGCACGCGTCTCACGAACGCGGCCAGACCGCGCGGTCGGGCCACCACCGCCGCCTTGTCTGCGCGCGGAAGCTTCTTGAACGCGAGCTCGACGCGCAAAGCCTCCGAGCGATCGCGACAGCGCGTCTTCGCGAGGAGCGTGAGCGGCCCGCGTCCCCGCGTGTAGCGCGCGCCCCGCCCCAGGGTGTGCGTCTCGAGTCGCGCGGCGACGTCGACCGCCACGCCGGTGTAGAGCGAGTCGTCGCCGCAGCGGAGCACGTAGACGTACCAGCCGGACGCCATCAGAAGGCGTCGGCCGGATCGCGGATCAGCGGGTTCGCCATCGTGGACGGCTATAGCACCGCCGCGTTACGTTGCAGTGCGTGCGTGCGGTGGCATTCGCGATGGTGTTGCTCGCGTCCGTGGGATGCGGCAGCAAGACCGTGCACGTCACCGCGGCGCCGAAGGCGCAGCAGAAGGCGGATCGCAGCGATGTCGCGCCGCCTGCGGTGAAGGCGCTCGTCGAGGGGGCTGCGTTCGCGAAGATCTATCTGAGAGAGGGCGACGCCACCGGCGCGAAGGGAAAGGCGATTGCGAAGCTCGACGAGGCGCTCGTCCTCGACGGACGCCTGTGGGAGGCGCACTACAATCTCGGCCTCGTCTACGCAAAGGCCGGCGAGCTGCAGAAGGCGGAGGAGCACCTCGCCGTCGCGGCGACCGCTTCGCCCGACTCCGAGCTGGTCGCCGTCGCGCTCTGCGAGGTCCGCCGACGGCGCGGGCAGACGAAGCTCGCGGCCGAGGGGCTCGAGTCGTACTGCAAGGCGCACCCGAGCGCGCTCGACGCGCGCGCACGGCTCATCGTGGTCCTGCGCGAAGCCGGTCGGAACGACGACGCGATCGCGCACGCGCGGTTCGTCCTCGCGCGCCGTCCGCTCGACGACGCGACGCGCGCGGAGCTCGCGCTCGCACACCTCGCGAAGGGCGAGCGTGACGTCGCCGAGCTGCTCGCTGCGCAGGCGCTGAAGCAGAACCCGAAGAGCGCACCGGCCCTGCGCGCGCTCGGGTTGATCGCGCTCGCCAAGGGGGACGACGCCGAGGCCTTCCGCGCCTTCGAGAGGGCGGCCGACCTCGACCCCGGTGACACGACGGCGCGCGTGAACATGGGCAACGTGCTCCTGCGTGCCGGCGCCTACAAAGAGGCCGAGGGCGCGTTCAAGCAAGTCCTCGCGACCAGCGAAAACGACGAAGGTGCCATGCTCGGCCTCGCGATCGCGCTCCGCGGCCAGAAGAAGCTCGACGAGTCGCGGGCCACGTACGAGAAACTCCTCGATCGCGCGCCGAAGCACCTCGCGGCGACGTTCGGCCTCGGCATCCTCTACGCAGATCACCTCAAGGATCCGGCCAAGGCGCGCGCGCTGTTCAAGGTCGTCGTGGACGAAGCGCCGAAAGGAAGCGCGATGGAGACCGAGTCGAGGAAGTACTTGAAGGAGCTCCCCGACGTCGCCCCCAAGGTGGACGAGCCCAAGCCGAAACCCCCTGCGAAGCCCGCCACGAAGCCCGCCACGAAGCCCGCCGCCGGGAAGAAGGGCACCTGATGTTCGGTCGGCTCTTCCCCTACGTGTTCCGCGTGGCCGTGATCGTCGCGCCGCCCGCGCTCCTCGTGGGCGTGCTGTTCGCGAGCGTGCTCTTCACGAGCCCCACGCTGCTTGCCGCGCCCAAGGCCAAGGCGCCCGCGAAGAAGGCGCCGGCGAAACCGGCCAAGGCGGACGCAGGCGGCGAGGTGTCGCCGAAAGAGTCACCGAAAGAAATCGGGCTCGAGAAAGACGGAGGCCCCAAGGCAGAGCCAGGAGAGCTGGTCAAAGAGTCCGAGAAGAAGGAGGGAGATGCGGCCGTGAAGGTCTTCGAGTTCGGCACCACGGAAATCGAGGGCCGAGCCCGATGGCCAGCCGTCACGTACTTCGTGCGACGGATGCGAGCGGAGTTCGAGGCGCAGAAGCTCCCTCATCGTCCCTTCCTGCCAGAGCTGGAAGCGACGAAGGGTGACCCCGCCGTGAAGTGAAAATCGGCCTGTAAGTCTGCGGAACTTCGAGGACAATGTGCACTCTGTCCGAATCCAGAGGTCGTCCGATCGTGCCGGTCTCCAGGGCTCGGAAAAAATTTGCAGATGAACGAAGCTTAAGGCGAACCGCTCCGCGGCCGTCTCATCCAGAGGCTGCTGCTGCTGGTTCAACAGGGTGAGGGAGGACTTCCAATGACTCGTGACGTCGTTTTCGCAATGGGTGTTCTTTCGGTGGCGCTGCTCGCCTGTGGCGGCGGCAACACCGGCAACAGCAAGCCCTCCGAGTCGGGCTCGAGCTCGAGCGGCATCGTCAAGATCATCGGGAAGGACATGGGCGAGAAGGCCATGAACTTCCAGACCAACTTCGCCCACGCGTCGAAGAAGCACGGCTGCAAGGTCAACGAGGACAACGACTCGGTCATCGCGTCCTGCAGCGGCCGCATCATCGCGTGCGTGCGCGACGGCACGAAGATCAACGTGGGCTGCAAGGACATCTCCGAGAGCGAGTGCAACGATCTCTTCATCGCGATCGCCGACGAGCTGAAGTGATCGGGTTCGCGCGCGCGTTTGCCTGAGGATGGCGCCCGCTCTCGAGGCGGGCACGACGGCGCGCGATGTGCTTTCCTGATCGACGATGAGCCCGAGTCCTGGTGGCGTCGCTCGTTCGTTGCGGGTCGCAGCGGTCTGGGGCGAGACGGTTCTGGCATCGAAGGTCCTCGATCCGGGTGACGTCTTCGGGTGGCAGCAGACGCTCGGTCTGTCGCCGCCCGAAGGCATTCCGGACGAGCCGGTGCGTGGCATCGGCGGCGGCTGGGAGCTCGATCCCCGCGGCGCCGGCGCCGGCATCCTCCGTCTCCGCGGCCGCGACGAGGCCGTCGTCGAGATCGCGCGCACGGGTGCGCCCGTCGCGTTGATGCCGGGTGACGTCGCGCTCCTTCAGTACGGCGCGTTCGGCTTCTTCGCGCAGCCGGTGGCGCGCGCGCCGGTGCTCTCGGGCGGCTTGCGCTGGGAGCCGTGGATCGTGCTCGCGACGTTCCTCTCCGCGACGGGGCACCTCGGGACGCTCTACGCGCTCCTCACGCTCTCGACACCGACCCCGGTGCCCGAGCCGCTCGAGCTCTTGTCGGACAAGAAGCTCCACGATCAGCTCCGCATCAGCTCGCAGTTCGACGAGGAGAAGGAGAAGCCGAAGAGCGGCGACGATCCGTCGAGCGGCGCGAAGAGCGCCGTCGAGGACAAGAAGGACTCGGGCGGCAAGAAGATCGCGGGCGACGCGGGGAAGCTCGGTCGCAAGGACGGCTCGGGCCACACGCAGCTCTCCGGCGCGAACCCCGGGATTCCCGCGGGATCGATCACCGACGTGATCGGCTCCGGCGCGGGGCAGGCGCTCAGCGACACGCTCTCCAGCATGAAGTCCGTGTCCGCGATCACCGGCGGCCTCAATGCGAAAGACATGCAGTGGGGCGGCGGCAGTGGCTTCGCCTTCAAGGGCACCGGCGCGGGGGGCGGCGGCAAGCCCGGTGACGTCGGCGCGCCATACGGAGCCGGTTCGTTCGCCACCGGCGTCGGAGCGGGCACCGGCGGTGGCGGCGGCAAGGGCGCGGGCGGCACCGGCGCTGGAGGGAAGGGGGGCACCGGAGCCGGAGGCGGCTCGCCCGGCGAGAAGAAGGTCGCCATGGTGTCGAGCGGCGGCGGCGGCGGAAAGGGATTCAGCGCCGACGAGATCCGTCGCGTCGTCATGAGCCATCTCGGCCAGGTCCGCGCCTGCTACGAGTCCGCGCTCGATGCGACCCCTGGCCTCAAGGGCTCGGTGACCGTCGCGTGGCACATCTCCGCGAGCGGCGGGGTACCACGCGCGACGATCGCTTCGAGCACCTTGAACAACGGACGGGTCGAAGGTTGCATCACCCGCGTCGTGAAGGGCTGGACCTTCAAGAACCCGGACGCCGTCGAGGCCGACGCCTCGTGGGGTTTCGGGCTCACGCCCCCCGGTTGAGCGAACGGTCCGAGAATTGAACCACGGAGGCACGGGGGCACGGAGGTTCTTCATTTTGCAGGCGCCGCATTCCTTTCACGTCGGGGCAGCACGTTTCGGGGCCGCGCGTGCAACCATCCACTCGTGGCGGGGATCGGCAGACTTCTTCGACCTCCGTGCCTCCGTGCCTCCGTGTTCAATCCAATCCGCGAGTCGACGATGACAACAGAGGCCAAACGCCCCCGCCCGTTGGGGGGCATCCACCGCAGATCCTTCCTCGCTTGCGGGGCGGCGCTCGTGGGCGGAGTGGCGAGCGGGTGTGGGGGCCCGCGTGACGAGCGCACGCTCGGTCCGTTCGTCATCGCTCTGAAGCAGGACACGCCACCCGTGCTCGAGAGCCAAGAGGCGTTCATCTTCCAGATGACACGCTCGATCCCGCTGCCGCTCAGACAGCGCGCGACG
>JBKJQC010000210.1:0-2761 GCA_046593995.1 Polyangiales bacterium | reverse complement strand
GACGGCGCGCGCCTCCTTCTCTTTCTCCTTCTGCCAGGGGTACTTCACGCGCGTGTGGAACATGTTCTCGAGCGTCTCGCCCATGCGGAGGACGAGGTTCTGTAGATCCCGCGTGCTGAGCCCGCACTCCGAGAGCTGACCCGACTTCAGCTTCATGAAGATGATCCGCTGCATCATTTCTTCGAACTTCTTCTTCTCGGGCGGATCGACGGTGCGCGACGCGGCCTCGATCGAGTCGACGAGCATCAGGATCGCGTGCTCCTTGGTCCGCGGCTTCATGCCGGGATAGCGGAAGTGCTCCTCCGTGAGCCCCTTCGGGTTCCCGTGCTCCTGACACTTGTGCCAGAAGTACTCGACGACCTGCGTGCCGTGGTGCGTGTACGCGAACTCGACGACCGGCTCGGGGATGCCGCCGTCGCGGAGGATCTTCGTCCCCTGCACCACGTGGGTCATGATCGCGTCGGCAGACACGTCCGGCTCGAGCTCCTCGTGCGGCGAGCGCTCTCCATGGAGCAGGTTCTCGACGAAGTACTTGGGCTGCACCGTCTTCCCGAGGTCGTGGTAGTAGGCGCCGCAGCGGACGAGCAACGCGTCCGCGCCGATCGCGCTCGCCGCCGCTTCGGCGAGGTTCGCCATCGCGCGACAGTGCTCCCACGAGCCGGGCGCTTCATGCGCCATCTTCTGCAAGAGCGGCTGTTCGAGATCGGTGAGATCGAGCAGTCGATCGCGTCCGACCGCGCCGAGCAGTCGCTCGGCCGGCTCGCGCATGAAGACCGCGAGCGCGCCGGCCAGCACCCCCCCGCCGACGCAGGCGAGGAACACGGAGTCGAGGCCGCGCGCGAGGTCCTCCCGGATCGGCAGCGCGCCGTCGAGGCTGAGCGTCGTTGCGCACCAGAGGATCGCGCCCGCCGCGCCCGCGATCGTGCCGGCGAGCAGCATGCGGCGCGGGCGCTTGCGATCGCGGAAGGCGAGCGACGACACCATCCCGCGCACGAGGAGCACGATCAACAGCAGGATGTCGAACCGGAGCAGGCTCGCGGCGCAGAATCCGAGGAGCACGTTGACGATGAACGCGGTGCGCCGGTCGAGATAGAGGCACGCCCAGAGCGGCACCGTCGACAGCGGGACCCAGTGCTCGGGGAGGGCGGTGTAGAGCAAGAGCGCCTTCGCGAACGCCATCGTCGCGAGCATGAGCACGAAGATGCCGATCTGCGTGCGGAGGAGCTTCGCCGCGCTCGGGCCGAAGCGCCGCGCGTACGTGGCGAGCAGCGTGGAGAGCGTGAAATAGAGGAGAAAGCTCCCCCCGAGCCGCAGCGGCGTGAGCGGTCTGCGCGTCGACTCGTAGGTCAGCGCGATCCGGTGCGCCTCGAGGTCGTCGCGCAGGAGCGTCCCGCGCGGCACGATCACGCGTCGGTACTCGAGCCGCGCGCGCGTGACCTCGACGGCCCCGTTCTCGACGCGCTGGAAGAGCTGCGGCGAGTAAGGGACGCGGAGCGTGATCGGCGTGACCTCGCCGAACCGCGACGGCGCGGGATACGCGAAGAGCTCGAACGACCAGATGGCCGTGAACAGCGCGGAGAAGACGAGCGCGAGGACGAGCCCTGCGATCAGTCCGCCGAAAATCCGCGTCCGCAACATGCCGGCGACAGTGTACCCGGGGGTCTACGGTCTACGGTCTACGGTCTACGGTCCGAGAGCGGTCGAGAGTCGAGAGTCGAGAGCCCGACGAGATGTGGCCGAGGCGCGACTCACCCGCGACCCGTGCAGCTCTCGCTCAGGAGCTCTCGACTCTCGACTCTCGACTCTCGACTTCTCGAACCGTCGGCCGTGAGCCGTGAGCCGTAGACCGTGAGCCTGCTCAGCCGCGGGCGCAGAAGCCTTCGTAGTCGATGTAGCCCTTGATCGTGGGGTTCGTCCCGCACGTCGGGCAGCTCGGATCGCGGCGCACCTTCAGCTCGCGGAACTTCATGCTCAGCGAGTCGTACGTGAGGAGGCGACCGACGAGCGGCGTGCCCTTGCCGAGGATCAGCTTGATGGCCTCCGTCGCCTGCACGGTGCCGACGATCCCGCAGAGGATCCCGAGGACGCCCGCTTCCTGGCACGAGGGTGCGAGGTGCGGGGGCGGGGGCTCGGGATACATGCAGCGGTAGCACGGCCCCTCGAACGGCTTGAAGGTGATCGCCTGTCCGTCGAAGCGGAAGATCGAGCCGTGGACGACCGGGATCTTGTGGAAGAGCGACGCGTCGTTCACGAGGTAGCGGGTCGGGAAGTTGTCGCAGCCGTCGACGATGACGTCCCACGGTCCGCCCTGTCCCTCGCCGCCGAAGATGCGGTCGACGTTCTCGCTCGTGACACGCTCCTTGTAGGGGACGACCTTCACGTCGGGGTTCAGCTCGGCGATGGTCTTCGCGGCGCTGTCGACCTTGGAGGTGCCGACCCGGCTCGTGGTGTGGACGATCTGCCGCTGGAGGTTCGACGCATCGACGGTGTCCGCATCGACGATGCCGAGGGTGCCGACACCGGCCGCCGCGAGGTACAGCGCTGCGGGCGAGCCGAGCCCGCCGGCACCGAGGAGGAGGACGCGCGCCTTGAGGAGCTTCGCCTGACCGACCTCACCGACCTCGGGGAGGAGCAGGTGACGACCGTATCGCTCCCGTTGCGCGTCGGTGAGCGCCGGCGGCGTCTCCATCGGGTAACCGAGATCCTTCCAACGGACGAACCCGGGGTTCGCGGTCTCGACGTTGGTGTACCCGAGCTCCTG
>JBKJQC010000190.1:0-5115 GCA_046593995.1 Polyangiales bacterium | reverse complement strand
GGCTCACACCCGCCGGCGCAAGGATGGGCTTCCCGAGGGCGGATTCCTCTCGGGGTAGGACTTGCTCAACGTTGCTCACCTACTTCCTCCTGCCGGTCTCCCGGCGCTTTCCCTCCGTGCCTCCGTGCCTCCGTGCCTCCGTGTTCAATCGGGACGTCCCCCCACCCTGCGCTGCCCCGCGCGGAAGACTCGCGCCGCGGCCCGTGAACGTGTAGGCAGGGCCGATTACGGGTCTAGACGAGCGCTCGTACGCGCTCTTCCGGAGGGTTCTTCGATGCGTAGGTACCTTGGGATCGCTGTGGTTGCCGGGAGCGCGCTGCTCCTCACGACGCAGATCGGCTGCGCGAAGCGCGGCAAGGGGATCACGAAGGCTGACAAGGAGGTGCTCAAAGAGCACATCCTCGACGAGCTCCCCGCGGACGTGACCCACAAGGTCGACGTGAACTTCGAGGACAAGATGCACCTCGTCGGCTGGAAGGCGGAGCCCGAGACGGCCGCCCCCGGATCGACGGTGCGCATCGCCCTCTACTGGAAGAAGACCGGCGATCTCGACAACGGCTGGAAGCTCTTCACGCACGTGACGGGCGACGACGTGAAGCAGGCCAAGGGGAACCTCGACTGCGTCGGCGCGATCCGCCAGGAGAAGGCCGCGAACTGCGCGCAGCAGCTCTACGGGCCGAGCGAGTGGGAGAAGGGGAAGATCATCAAGGACTCGTTCGAGTACAACGTCCCCGCCGACGTCAACTCGACGCACGTCCGCTTCCTCGTCGGCGCCTGGAAGGACGATGCGCGACTCCACATCAAGAACGCCGACGCGAACGACGGTGACAACCGCGCGAACGTCGTCGTGCTGCCGACCGGCGTGAAGCCCGTCGAGCCGCCCCCCCCGCCGAAGACGGAGGTGCCGAAGCTCACCGCGCCGAAGTACGGCGCAAACACGATCAAGGTCGACGGCAAGCTCGACGAGAAGGCGTGGGAGACCGCAGGGTTCTCCGGCCCTTTCGTCGGGCCGGGTGACGGGAAGACTCCCTCCGATCACCCGGTGAACGGCGCAGCCAAAGTGCTGTGGGACGACGCGAACCTGTACGTGGGCTTCGTCGTCGAAGACAAGGAGCCGGCGTCGCCGTTCAAGGCGACCGACAAGGACCCGCGGATCTGGGAGAAGTCCTCCGCCGTCGAGCTGATGATCCAGCCCGGCAACCCCGGCGACAACAAGGACTACTTCGAGCTCCAGGTCGACGTGAACGGCGCCATCTTCGACACGCGCTGGGACGACCTCAACGTGCCGATGGCCGGTGGCCCCGAAGAAGAGAAGAAGATCTTCGGCCACATGGACTGGTCGTCGAACCTCAAGCAGGCCGTCGTCGTCGACAAGAACAAGAAGAACTACACGGTCGAGATCGCGATCCCGTGGGCCTCGTTCAAGGCGCGCGCCGGCATCGCGATCCCGCCCAAGCCGGGCGACGTGTGGCGCGTGAACCTCTACTCGTTCAAGGACGGGCAGAGGGCCGCGCTCGCGTGGTCGCCGCTCCTCGGACAGGGGAACTTCCACAAGTCGTCGCGCTTCGGTGAGATCACCTTCGCGGGCGTCGGTGGTGTGGTTGCTCCGGCCGCGAGCGGATCGGTCAGCGCTGCTGCGAGCGGCTCGGCGAGCGCTGCACCAAAGGCGTCGGCGGCGCCGGCGAAGGCTCCTGCACCGGCGAAGTGACCGAGGCGTGAGACCGTGACCGAGGCTCGTCGCGCTGCGGCGGGCCTCGGTTGTTTTTGTCAGGGACGCGCGCTCGCGACGAGGACGAGCGTCCGCGGAACGCCGCAGACAAGGTACCGCAGCGCGGCGGCGCGACGCCTCGACGGGACGACGTGTCGACGGGGGAAACGAGGGCTACCGAGCGTGGCAGGCGGCATGCTTCTCCGCCGCGGCACCGTGACTGAAATCAATGGCCGTTCCGGCGTGATCGCGCGCGTGCCGATGGTCCTCGTCGTCGAGGACGAGCCCGACATCGCCAGGAGCGTGTGCGGAATGCTGCGAGACGCCGGCTACGCGGCGCGCGTGATGACGACGCTGGAGGAGGCCGGAGCGTTCCTCCACGTGCTCCGCCCCGATTGCGTGGTGCTCGATGTGACGCTGCCGGACGGCGACGCGGAGCAACTGCTCTCCCAGCTCACGCGGCGGCCGCTCGCACCGCCGACGGTCCTCCTCTCCGCGACGCCGAAGGCACGACAGATCGCGATGCGGTTCGGCATCCCGCTCGTCGCCAAGCCGTTCGACGGGGACATGCTGCTCGCGTCGGTCCACGTCGCGATCGAGCGCCGCACGCGCCCCTACGAGGTCGCGTCGTAGGTCTCACGCGACCGACGGAGACTCACTCCTTCTGATCGACGTGCAGCGTGAGCACCCTCTCGCCCGTCGGCTCCTGCGCCTCGGCGCTCGGCTCCGCGGTCACGAACAGCTCGAACTCCTTCAGCGGAGTGATCGTGCGGAGCGAGCCGTGCAGATCGGCGTCGACCTTCAGGGCGCCGATGTTCTGCGCCACCGAGCCCTCGCCGCGGGGCTGCGCCCACACGACGTACGTCATGGCCCCCTGCTCGGTCTTCCCGGGCGGCGCGAGGTGCTTCACCTCGACGAGGACGTCCGTGTTGCCGTTGGCCGCGGGGTTGACGTGGACGCTGCCTTGCGCGGCGGGCGAGCTCGAGGCGCTCGTCATCGTCAGAGGCTCTTTCACCTGAGGCGCAGTCTTGCCGCAGCCGCCGCCCGTGAGCGCGAGGACGAGCGCCGTGCCGAGAGTGAGGATCGCGTTTCGCATGGAAATTCTCCTGTGATGGGAAGAGGTCGCTTCAACGTCCGTGCCGTTCACGGCCGAGTCGCTCCCTGACGAGAACGGGGACGAAAGGGCCGGAGGGTGAGCGCCGCGGTTCCGTTTTTGGCATCCTCCGGGAGCTGGAGTGGTCCGACGGCGCGCGCATCGCTCACCGCGCGCGACGTTCGACGTGCTCACTCGCGTGATGGCGTGGTGCGCTCTGATGGCGATGGTGCTCTTACGACTCGCGCGACTCGCGCGTCATCTCGAGCATCGTCACGCGGAAGCCGAGCTCCTTGAACAGCGCCTGCGCGCTCGTGTTCGCGACGGCGCTCATCAACACGACGCGCGGCGCACCGAGTCGCTCGAGCTCCGCGACGATGGCGCGGAGCAGCGCGCGTCCCACGCCGCGTCGACGCGCGCGATCGTCGACGTAGATGTCGTGCAGCGCGCCCGCCGCATCGAGCAGAAGGTTCCAGTCGCGCTCTTCGAGCGTCGCGTACGCGTAGCCGAGGAGCTCGTCCTTCGCCTCGGCGACCATGATCACGGCGCGATCGTTCTCGAGCTCGCGGCCGAGCCACCACTCGTATCCACCCGTGAGCGCCTCGACGGGCTCCTGCAGGAAGAAGCGCTGCGGATCGAAGGCGTGGTGCTGACGCACGAGCGATGCCGCGAGTCGCGCGACCTTCACGAGGTCGTCCGCGGTCGCGCGCCGCATCACGAGCTCGGTGTCCATCATGTCGCCCATCGTGTCGTCCATCGTGTCGCCCCATCGTGTCCGGAGGCGTCGTCACGCGCGAATCCTAGTCATCCACAACCTCCCTCACGAGATCCTCGGGAAGATTGGCCTGGGACACATGTGGGACTCACGGTTCGATCACCGGTCCGGCACACGAAATCCACAGGCCCCCGACGACTCGCGCGCGAGATCAATGTTGTTTCTCGAGCCCGTTAGATGGCAAACATCCCGTCCCTCGTCGCGGGCGCTCTCGGGTCGCAGAGCCCTGGAGCGCACGCGGCCCGGGAATGAGGGGGAGTGAGTCCGATGATCGTCGCGTCCAGCACACGCACGTCGCCTGCCGTGATCGCCCGTTCGAAGCCGAACGCGAAGGCGGGATCGGTGCGTTCGATGCGGGGTTGCTATCTCGCCTGCGCCTGGCTCGCCGGCGCGGGATCGGGACAGCGACCTCGCAAGAGCTTGCGCACGATCATGCTGCAACGGCTCATGCTCCGACCGCGGGTCGCGGTACCGACACCGGTCTGAGCACTGTGGGTAAGACGTGAGCCGCGCGCCCGCGCCACTCTGGCACGCGCGCGGACATTCCATGTCCGCCAGCGTTTCGTGCGCGGTGGCCGCTCGGCCGCGCCCTGTGCATTTTCTGGGGGAAGTTTCGGCTCCACCCGCCTGCCACGCGAGATCTTCGAGGATTCCCGGACGATGACGAACACCCCGTACCAGTCGCGAGGCCGCCCCGGCCAGGACCGCTTCAAGCCGAAGGTCCAGGCGATCGACGTCGCGGGGCGCGTCCCGCCGCACAACGAGGAGGCCGAGGCGGCGGTCCTCAGCGCCGTCCTCACCGACAGCCGCGCGCTCGATGGGGTCCTCGAGATCCTCCCCGACGGCGAGGCCTTCTACGGCGACGCGCACCGCCGGATCTACGACGCAGCGGTGGAGCTCCACGCGAAGAGTCAGCCGGTCGACATCCAGACCGTCGCCGCCGTCCTGCGTGACCGTGAACGACTGCAGGCCATCGGCGGGATCGCCTACCTCGCGACCATCGTCGATGCGACCCCCTCGGTCGCGCACGTCGCGGCGCACGCCCGCATCGTCAAGGAGAAGTGGCGCGTCCGCCGCCTGATCGAGACCTGTCAGATGCTCGCCGCAGAAGGCTACGGCGACTACGGCGAGGCGCAGACTTTCATCGACGGTGCCGAGCAGCAGATCTACGAGCTCGCGCGTACGCCGTCGTCATCGACGGTCCACTTGATGTACGACGTCGTGAAGAACAGCTTCATGCAGCTGCAGGCTGCATTCGAGCGCGGCAAGCACGTGACCGGCGTGCCGACCGGCTTCACCGACCTCGACGAGAAGACGAGCGGAATGCACGAGGGCGAGCTGATCATCATCGCCGCGCGCCCCGGCATGGGAAAGACGTCCTACGTCCTCAATATCGCCGTCAACGTCGCTGCCACCGTGCCGGAGCAGGCACCCGGTGAAGAGGTCACGGTCGATGCACGCTACGGCGTGATGGTGTTCTCGCTCGAAATGCCCAAAGAGCAGCTCGCCAACCGCATGATGTGCTCCGAGGGTCGGGTC
>JBKJQC010000148.1:0-5424 GCA_046593995.1 Polyangiales bacterium | reverse complement strand
GAGGCCTTGCGCAGTCCGCTCCGCGTCCAAGGAACGAGCCTAAGCGAGTGGATTGAACACGGAGACACGGAGGCACGGAGTGCTGAGAGGTCTGCCGATCTCCGCGCCTGCGTGGCGGTCGCCCCGCTCTCCTCAGCCTCGTCGTTCCCTCCGAGATTCGATCATGTCGGCGACGCTCGGGCATGCTTGCGTGGAAGGCGCGATGTCGGCGACGAGCAATGCGAACGCCTCCGCGCCTCCGTGCCTCCGTGTTCAATCGGTTTGCTCGAGGCGTGTCAGCCGCGCGAGTCGAGCGCGAGGCGGGCGACGAACATGCAGATCAGGGCGTTCGCGACCGTCCACGCGCGGAGGCCGAGGCTGCCGATCGGCATCGCCACGTCCGCCGACCACGCGAGCGAGAAGAGGAGCGCGCCCATGCCGAGCGCGAACCCGCCGAGGAACGGCCGCACACCCTTGTGACCGAAGCCGACGGCGGCGAGCCCGAGCACCGGGAGCGCATTGGCGAGCGGGAGGAAGCGATGGAGGCCGGCGTCGAGGAGGATGTCCCACTCGCCGAACGGTCGCTGCAGGACCTCGAGGAGCACGCGGCCGGCTCCGAGGTGCGGGGCGAGACCGAGGAGCGGTGCGAACGCGAGGAGACCGACGCCGCCGAGGAGCGCGCCGAAGCCCGCGCCGCGCGTCCAGGTGGGGGTGCCACCGAGCTTGCGGATGCGATTGCCGACCCACATCGCGAGCAGCGCGAGGGCGATCGACCGAACGAGGACGTGCGACCAGTGCGCGCGCGAGGCAGCGGCGCCGGCGTCGAGGATGCCCGCGCCGAACTTGTTCGGGTCGTCCTTCGCGATGGCCGCGCCCTGCAGCATCGCGCGCACCGCGGTCGGATCCGTGATGCCCGAGCCCACGACGAGCGCCGCAGCGCCCGCGACGTGCGGTGCGGCCATGCTCGTGCCGCTGAACTTCCCGAACACCTCGCACTTGTTCTCGCCGCCGTTGCAGATCGTCTGCTGCGTCACGTCGACGCCCGGGGCGCCGAGGGCGACCTCCGGCCCACGAGACGAGAACCACGCGATCTGATCCTTCGAGTCGGTCGCGCTGATCGCGAGGACGCCGGGGTACGCGGCGGGCCATTCGACGCTACGTCGCGAGTTGCCGGCGGCGGCGACGATGACGACCCCGCGCTTCAACGCGTGGTTCACGGCGTCCTCGAGGATCTGGCTCTTGATCCGCCCGCCGAGGCTCATGTTGATGATCTGCGCGCCGTTGTCGGCGGCGAAGCGGATGCCCGAGGCGACGTCGGCGACGGTTCCGTAGCCCCCTTTCGAGAGCACCTTCACCGGCATCAGCCGCGCGCAGTGCGCGAGACCCGCGACGCCATGGCCGTTGTTGGTCGTCTGCGCGATCGTGCCGGCGACGTGCGTACCGTGGCCGTGATCGTCGGCGGCTTCGTCGCGATCGTTCACGAAGTCGTAGCCGCTGACGCAGCGCGTGCCCTTCAGATCCGTCCCCTTCGAGAAGGGACCGTGGTCGAAGCAGGCGATGCCGGTGTCGATCACGGCGACGGTGACGCCCTGCCCGCAACCGTAGGACCACGCGCTCTCGGCGCCGACCTTCGTGAGGTGCCACTGATCCTTGTAGAACGGGTCGTCCGGAACGAAGCCCCCGAAGGACGCGTGGAGCGAGGCCATCATCTCGACGTGCTCGACGCGCGGATCCGCGGCCAGCTTCTCCATCACCTCGCGCATGCGGAACGGATCGACGTGGCCCGCCTCGATCTTGTCGTGCGTGTGGCTCCACGCGCTGCTCGGTGTGAGGCCGATGCCGAGCGTCTTCGCGATGGCGCTCATCTCCGCTTCGGGGACGTCGTCCCGGAAGTCGATCGCGAGCTCGCCCGGGACCGTATCGGTGCCGTCGTCGACGAACGCCTCCTTCTCCACGACCTCCAAGACGCGCTCGAGAGAGAGCGTCGGAGGCTCCGCGAACGCGGTTCCGGGGGTGCCCATGACGAAGGGGGCGAGGAGCGCGAGCGGGGCGAGACGAAGGATTGCGCGCATGGGTTCGACCTAGAGACGGACCACCAGGGGTCGGTGTTCCTTGGATCGTAGCCACCCGCGGACGAAATCGCCGGGTGGCACGTTCGTCCAAGTTCGTGCCACACACCGTCGCCCGCAACGGCCGGTGCTTTTGCCATGTCCGCCTGACGACAGGTGACCCTGCCCTCGCGGCGCTCACCGCGCCGGCCATGGTCCCGCCCGCTTCCCGCGCCCTGGCGAGGGAGAGCGCCGCGTCAGCCCGGGATGATCGAGACGGGCGTCTCCGCGTCGAGGAACGCGCCCCCCGAGGAGCCGTCTTTCCGCAGCACGCCGCGGAACCCGAGCTTCTCGAGCGACGCGAGGGAGACGTGCAGCCGACTCGCCGCCACCTTGCGCGGGAGACGCTCGCCGGGCCACCCCGCCGCGATCAGCTCGTCGAACGCGAGCGGCGATCCCGGCGCCTGCACGCGGCGGCGCACGAGCGCGTCGACCAGGCGACGCAACGTCGGCTTCTTCTCGAACGAGACCTCGTGACCGTCGAGAAAGCGCACGCGCTGTCCGTCCCGTGCGACGACCAGTGCGCTCGACGAGACCGTTCCGAACGCGCGCGCGAGCAGCCGACGCGCGCGCCGTCCTTCGAGCCCGACGGCGGGCAGCTCCAGGCGTGCGTGTGCGTCGCGCTCGTGCGATTCCGCGCGAGCTTCGTCCCCCGCGACCCGAGCCGAGCGCGCAGAAGCCGCGTCGAGGTGACCGCGGTGGATGTCGACGGCGCCGACGGCATCGCGCATGGCTCGCTCCGCGGCGTCGCGCGCGTCCGACGCAGCCTCCACGACCGCGCGCATCGCGGCCGCCCGGGGGTGGTCGGCGCGCGCGAGCTGAGCGCGCGCCCCCGCGAGATCGTGCGCCTCGAACGAGATCGCGGCGCGCGCGACGGAGGCCCGCGCCTCGGTCTCGGCGTCGTGGACCGCGCGTGCGACGCGAATCGCGTCGTCGAGCGTGCGGCATGCGGGCTCGACCACATCGAGCTCGTAGAGCACCTCGCCGAGCACCGTCAGGAAGAACGCCGTCGGTCGACGATCGCCCGCGGCACCGAGCGTCGCGAGCGCCTCCTCGAGGAGATCGCGCGCCTCCGGGAGCGCCCCTTCCTCGGCCCGGAGGACGCCGATCTCGCCGCGGAGCAGCGCCTCGCCGTGGAGCCCGCCGGCGCGTCGATGGGCCGCGAGGGCGCGCTCGAGCAACGGCGATGCTTCGGCGAACCGCCCCTCGGTCCGGTGGGCCACGGCGAGCGCGCGGAGGATGCGACCGGAGAGGTGCGGCGCGTCGAACGCGGCGCACAGCTCGAGGGCCTGGTGATACCGCGCGGTCGCGACGTCCATCGCGCCACGGGCGCACGCCGCGTCGCCGAGGGCTGCGAGGGCGCGTGCTTCGAGCGGCCGATCGCCGTTCGCGCGGGCGTGCTCGATGGCCGCCTCGAGATCCTCGCATCCGCGCGCGGTCGCTCCGAGCGCGTTCTCGACGAGCCCCTTCGCCACGCGCAGTCGCCCGACGAGGGCGCTGTTCCCGCGATCGCTCGTCGCGCGGGCCAGCGTGACCTCGAGCAGATCGAGCGACGCCGGGAGCGAGCCGTGGATCAACGACGGCACCTCGAGCGCGAGCGCGATGCGCGCCGCGATGTCGGCCGAGAGCTCGGGATCGACGAGCGCGTTCCCGTGCGCTGCGATCAGGTTCGCTTCGTCGGCGCTCAGGTGGTCGAGCGCGAGCGCGCCATCCGGTCCGTCGAGCGCCCGCGCCCAACGGGTCGCGACGTCCGCATAGTGACGGGCGTGTCGTCGCAACACCTCGCGCCGCGCACCGTCGTCGAGCGCGTCGTCACCGTAGGCGCGGACGGCAGCGCACAAGGTGAAGCGCACCTCGCCGTGGACCGTGCGCTCGGTCCGCGCGAGACCGAGGGACGAGAGCGCCTGCGCGAGGTCGAGGTGGGAGACCTCCGCGGTCACCACGCCCTCGAGGGCGTCGAGCGCGAACCCGCCGTCGAACACCGACGCCTCCGCGATCGCGCGCTGCTCCTCCGGCGCGAGCTGTGCGGCGCTCCACGCGACCGCCGCCTGCGCATCGAGCGGATCCTCACGCGCGTCGAGATCCGCGAGGATCGCTCGTAGCGATCCGTCACCCGCGCGCGCCGCGACGATCTCGATCACCAGCGGGATCCGCGAGGTGAGCCTCACGACCTGCTCGATCCGCGCGAGGTCGTCGCTCGCCTCTGCGAAGCTGGTGGCCCGGAGCGCCCGCTCGGTGAAGAGGTCGACCGCGGCGGCGACGTCGAGTGGCTCGAGCACGACGGCCGCGAGCCCGCGGATCGGGGCGCGCGCAGTGACGACGGTACGCGTCGAGGGTGCGATGCGACGCAGCGCCGAGACGATGCTCGCGACGACGCCGGCGACGTGGTCGCAGTGATCGAGCACGAGCACCCCGCTCCCCGCTAGCGCCGCGGCGAGCGCCGGGACAGCGCCGGTCACGTCACGAGCGACGAGCGGCATGGACAGCGCGCGGCCGAGCGCCGCGAGGACGCCCTCGATCCCGCGCGCGGAGGACAGATCGACGAAGGTGTGCTCCTCGCCCGGAGATCCGGCGACGACGTGCAGGGCGAGCTCGGTCTTGCCGACCCCGACCTCGCCGAGCACCGCGACGTGGCGCTCGGCTTCGAGGGTGCGTCGGGCGCGTTCGAGCTCGCGAGCGCGGCCGAACAACTTCGGCGTGCGCTGGGGGAGCCGAGACGTCATGGGGCCGCGAGCGTACCCCCGACAGCGCCCGCGAAAGCGTCTGCTCGCGTCCATGACGCAGCAGGTCGAGACGGTCTTCTTCTGCGTGCGTGACGCATGGCACGACGCGCGGGTATCTTGCGGGCCTTCGAATGAGCCCGAGCAGCGACCCGACCACGCAGACGGCTCGTGGGAGCGTGGCTGACGACGCGAAGAGCGTGAGCGAAGTCGTCAGGCTGAAGGTCGGCATCCCGAAGGAGATCCACGCCGGTGAGCGGCGCGTTGCTGCGACGCCCACGACCGTGAAGCGCCTGGTGAAGCTCGGGCTCGACGTGCTCGTCCAGGCCGGCGCGGGCGAGGGTGCGAGCTCGCTCGACTCAGCGTACGCCGAGGTGGGCGCGAAGCTCGTCGAGCACGCGGCGGAGCTCTACGCCGAGAGCGACATCGTCCTCAAGGTGCGCGCGCCCGAGAGCCTCTCCGACGGCGGCCACGAGGCCGACCTCCTGAAGGAGGGATCGCTGCTCGTCTCGTTCGTGTGGCCCGCGCAGAACAAGGAGCTCGTTCAGCGGATCGCGCTCCGCCGCGCGACGCTCCTCGCGATGGACGCGGTGCCACACGAACGAGACGAGCAGCGA
>JBKJQC010000064.1:0-9165 GCA_046593995.1 Polyangiales bacterium | reverse complement strand
GATGATCTTGCTGATGCCGAAGTCGACGACCTTCGGGAGCACGCGCTCGTCGGCACGATGGCGTACATGGCGCCGGAGCAGCTCCGATCGTCGAACGCGATCGACGATCGCGCCGATCAGTGGGCCCTCGGGGTGATGCTCTACGAGGCGGTGACCGGCGTGACGCCGTTCCGCGGCGACCACGCGCCCGCAGTGATGCGCGCCATCCTCGACGGCGATGTCGAGCCGCCGAGCACCATCGCGCGCGAGCTCCCCCGCGCGTTCGATGCGCTGGTGATGCGCGCGCTGTCGAGCGATCCCGACAAGCGATTCGCCGATGTGCGCGCGCTGGGCAAGGCGCTCCTGCCCTTCGCGAGCGCAAGGGATTGGTCGAAGTGGTCGCGCGAGTTCGCGGAGCGCGCGACCGACAACGTGACCATCGACGAAGAGGTCGGCACCGCGCCGACCGATGGCGCGATGGTGCAGACAGCGCCGGTCACTCGTGGCCGCGGCGCGCTGGGAGCCTTTGCCGTCGCATCCGTCGCGGCGGTGGCCGCGTTCGTGTGGTTCACGCGCGCTCCGGTGGCGACATCGACGGGCGCGCCCGCGACGAGCGTGAAGGCAGCCGTCGTCCCGCCGTCGCCGGAGCAAGTGGCCCCGGTGCCGGTCGCCGCTCCGCTGCCCACGCCGACGACGATCGCCTCGACGACGGTTCCGCCCGTCACGCCGAAGCCTCCGACCGTCGCGACGACGAAGGCAGCACCGCCGGCGATCGTGGTCGCCGCTCCCGCAAAGGCGGCCAGCGCAACGCCGAGCGCGATCGCGAGCGCACCGCCGGCGCCGGCGCCCGTGAGCCCTCCCCCGCCCCCACCGCCGGCGAAGCCGACGCTCGGGGCGAACGGCGCGCCGATTCTCGAGTGATGGGCGAGCTTCAGATCGCGGCGAGGATTTCGGCGAATGCGTCTTCCGCGAGCTTGCACTCGTCGGCGGTGATCCCCGCGAACATCGGCAGGTTCACGACGCTCTTGCAGAACGCCTTGCTGCGCGCGAGATCGCCGAAGCGGATCGCGTTCTGGGTCGGGGGCTGCGCGTCCATCGTCTCGGGGTAGGTCCGCGCGGCGCCGATGCCCTTCTCGCCGAGCGCCATCACGAGCGCCTCGCCGTTCTGCTTCTTCGAGGTGAACACCGCGAGGTACCCGTTGCCGCTGACGCCCTTCGGCGGACCGTGGAACTCGACGGCGTCGCGGTGCCCTTCGGCGAACGCGCGATAGTGCTCGACCGCGGCACGGCGCGTGTCGAGGATCATCGGGAGCTGTTCGAGCACGCGCAAGATGAAGGCCGCCTGGAGCCCGCCCATGCGCGAGTTCCAGCCGATGTGCGAGTACGAGTAGTGGGTCGCGCGGCCGTGGTTGCAGAGCGTGCGCACCAGGTCCGCGTCTTCTTTCGTCGCGGTGAGCACCGCGCCGCCGTCCATCGCGCCGCCGACGACTTTCGCCGGGTAGAACGAGAGCGTGGAGATGCGCGCGCCCGCAAGGACCGGCTCGCCGTCGACCTCGACGCCGAAGCACTGCGCGCCGTCCTCGAGCAGAGGGATGCTCCGCTCGACGCACAGCTTGCGGAAGTCGCGGAGCCGGTGCGACGCCCAACCGAAGAGGTGCGGGAGCATCGCGGCCGAGAAGCGCTCCTTGTCGTGCGCCTTGACGAACTCGTCGTACGACATCTGGAAGTCCGTCGGATCGACGTCGATCAACACCGGCACGTAACCGAGCGCCTCGATCGCCTCGTAGGTCGCCCAGAACGTGAGGTTCGGGAGCGCGACCTTCGCGCCGCACGGCAGACCGAACGTCTGGAGCGCGACGACGAGCGCGTCGGTTCCGTTCGCGCAGCTGACGACGTTCTTCGCGCCGAGGACTTCACCGAGACGCTCTTCGAGCTTCTTGACCGTCGGTCCGCCGACGAACTCCGTACGGTCGAGCACGTTCGTCCAGTCCTGCAGGACCGGGTCGCGGAAGGTTTTGACCAGACGCCCGAGATCGATGAACGGAACGCGCGGGGAAGCCATGATTCGGGTCCTCTATCATTCGGCGCGGTGGGAGGCGACCCGTCGAAGCGCGACCGTTCAGTGCGGGCCGCGCGAGGCACGCGACCGCGCGCGCAAGGCGATGCCGAGGAGCGCGACGGAGAGCCACGCGCCCGTCGCCGCGGCGGTGCGATCGCTGCCGCTCGCGTGCGAGCAGGTCGCGCGGATCGTCGTCTCCGGCGGGAGCTCGTCGTCTGCCTCCGGGTCGACACCTGCATCGTGCCAGGGTGGGATCGCTCGCGCGTCGGTGGGGGAGGACGTCGCATCGGGCGCAGAGGACGTCGAGTCGACCGAGTCGTCCGACGTGTCCGAGACGGCACCGTCCAGCAACGTGCTTCCCGCTTCCGATGACCTGACGTCGGGGCCGCTGTCGTAGAAGGGATACGACTCGCAAGAGTCCCAGCACCGCTGTTCGACATCGATCACCGGCGTCGTCAGCGTCGGACCATTCGCGAGCTTCACCCGCACCCACACCTTGTGGATCGTCGGAGCGGCGGGACATCTGGTCTCGACGACGCCCAACGTCCTGGGTTGGAAGCGGTAGTTGCCATATTGACTGGGCTGGAGGAGCACGCCGTCGGCGAACGCGTCGACGCGCGCGACGTCGATGAACGCTTCGAGCGCCGGATCGTGTGCGAGCCGTACCATGGCCGACGTGAAGTAGCTCGGCCCCGAAGCGCCGCACTCGGCGTAGGGCGGCGGTCCGGAGCTCGGGCCGACGAGGATCGTGCCGGCGGTCGTCGGCAGCGCGGCACGCGCTCTCGCAGTGAACGACTCCGTGCGATCGTTCGCGCATGCGTCGTTCCAGTGCACGGTGTACACCGCGCCGGGCGTCAGCTCGCCACCGAGCCCCAGCACCCAGACGTTGCCGAACGCACCCCCCTCTCCCGGAGTCAGCGTCAAAGTCGTCGGTAGAATTGTGCCATCCGATGCCACGAGCGACACCGCGGTCAGACCCACGCCACCAAAGAGGATCGCCGGAGCGTTCGCGGGTGGTGGGTATTGGGTGAGGTTCGGGGAAGGAAAGGCGCTGACGCAATACGCGTCCGTCGCAGCAACACCGCCGTCGACACCGGACTCGTAGCGGACGCCGGTCTCGTAGCCGGGGCTCTCCGCGCGTGCCGCGCCAGCAATGCAAAGGGTGACGCCAACGGCGAGGAGCGGCAATGTTCGGCGCATGGGTGAAACGCCCATGATGCGAGGCGCGTGCCACCGGGAACGCCGATCGCCATCCTGCAGTCGACTCGAGCGAGTGCGACACGACGCAGATCTACCAGCGCGCGGCTACGCGTGCGTGTCTCGTGACTCCCTCGTCGGCCGAAGGGTCGCGAGTCGGCGTAACGAGCCCTGCGAGTCGCGCCCGTGCATGCCGATGATCGTGCGGCGCGCCATGCGGTAGACAAAGGCGCATCGGTGCCGTTCGCGCAGCTGACGACGTTCCTCGCGCCGAGCACGGTGCCAAGATTCGCTCTTCTAGCTTCTTGACCGTCCGTGCGCGGACCTCGCAACAGATCGGTGTTGCGACACCTGTTACGCAACGGCGGGTGCGGCGCCGGTCAGCGCCTGAAAGACGGGATTTCCTCCAACGATTCACTGGCACGGCGTTCGCTATCGGGCGCCGCCCATGAAGCGGCTCATCCGAAACTCACAAGTCCGATACTCCACGTTGTTGATCCTGGGCACAGTCGCGGGCTGCGGTGCGAATCACGAGAGCTTCGAGAAAGGCGAGGGCTCCGAGGGCGTTGCCTCGTCCGCGATCGTCGTCGGCACGCGTGGGCTCTCCGCGCGTGGGACGACGCTGATGGCCGGTTTGACCAACGGTGAAGTGCGCTCCTATCCGTTCAACGGTGTGTCGTACTACGACGCGCGCGGCGGGCGTATCGCGCTGCATCCGTCCGTCGCCGCCAGCACTGCGACGGCGACCCACTGGTTCCCCGGCACGTGGACGCGAAAGGAAAACGACGATCTCGTCTATCGCACGTCGAACGGCGACCTGAACATGCTCGTGTATCGCGAGGGTCGTGGCACGACGAGCACGATCGGCAATGGTTGGAACTTCACCCACTACGTCGCGGGGCACTTCGTCGACGGCTCGATGATGGATCTGCTGACGCGCGACAGCGCCGGCGTCGCGACGATCTACAGCTGGGGCACCACCGGACCCGACACCACCGCCTGGATCGGGCAGCGGGGCGCCGGCACGTTGCCGGACGCCGAATTCTTTCCTGGCGACTTCGACGGCGACGGCCGCACCGACCTGATGGCGCGGCTGCCGAACGGCAACCTCGATCTCTATCGCTTCAACGGCACCGCGTTCGTGCTCTCGCCTACCGTCGGCCAAGGCTGGACGGGGTTCCCGATCGTGCCGGGCGACTTCGACGGCGACGGGAAGACGGACATCCTCGCCCGTAGCCCATGGACGGGGGAGCTCTTCATGTTCCCCTTCCTCGGGACCAACTTCGGCGCCAAGGTGTCGTACGGCAACCAGCCCGCGTACGACCTCGGCTTCGCCAGCGACTTCGACGGTGACGGCAAGGCAGATCTCCTCGTGCGCTCGACGACGAAGGATCTGAATCTCTACTTCTCGAGGGGGACATCGCTCACCGCAGCACGCCAGGTCGGCAATGGGTGGGACTTCCCAGCGCTCCTCCTCGGGGCATTCGAGACCGGCCCCCGTCTCGGCGCGGCCGAAATCGGTGGGTGCTCGGCGACGCTCGTCGACAAGGGGTGGGCTCTCGCCAACTCGAATTGCTTCGCCGGCTCGGCGACACCGTCGCGTCTCGACGCCCTCGGCGGGACGACCGTTCGAGCGAGCGTCGCCGATGGATGGCACGACAGCGAGCATGACGGGCTCCTGAAACTCGCCGCAGGAAGCCTCGCGCTGGTCCGTCTTCGCGACGCCGTTCCTCCCTCGCGAGTGACGACTGGACTCGTGACTCCGTTCGCCTCGTCGGGCGATGCACGGCTGCTGCCCGGCGCCATCCTGCGCTGCTCCGGGCGCGGCGTGCGCAATCACGGCGAGACAAAGCCCACCCTGCTCGGTGACGGAACGTGGGCCGATGCGCGGCTCCGCATCGACTCGTCGAGCGCGGAGACGCTGTTCCTCGGGTCGACGAATGGCCAGGGGACAGCGGCGGGTGACGAAGGCGGTCCTTGCACGTTCGACGATGGCAGCCTGCTCGCTGGGATCGTCACGACGGCTGCGAGCGGCGGATCCTCGCAGACGCAGGCAACGAGCGTGGCCGGCGCATCGGGCGCCATCGCAAAGCAGATCATCGACGGGAACGGCCCCGCGTATTTCGGCAACGACCTGCTGCTCCGACTCCCAGACGGCCGACTGCAGCAGTGGGCGTGGGATGGAGTCGACTACGGGCGTGACAAGAACGGCCGTCAGGTCGGCAGCGGCTGGGAGGGGATGACGAACCTCTATCCAGGCACGTGGACGCGACACGGACGGTCGGATCTCGCCGCACGCAGCGCCACCGGTGAGCTGTGGTTGTACCCGTTCGCCGGCGGCTCCTTCGGCGCTCGAAAGCTCATCGCGTCGACCTGGAACTACACCCACACGCTCGTGGGACGCTTCACGAAGGACTCGGACGTCGACGTGATCACGCGTAATGCGAGCGGTGTCCTGGAGCACCGCAGCTTCACCAACGGCGCATTCAGCCTGCCCACCACTGCGCTCGCTAGCGCGCCGTACGCGGAGCTCTGGGCCGCTGATCTCGACGGCAACGGAACCTCCGACGTCCTGGCGCGGGACTCGGGCGGGACGCTGTGGAAACTGCGCTTCGATCCGATCACGCGCACTTTCGCCACGCCGAGCGTGATCGGCTACGGCTTCGGCGGCATCGACGTGCTCGTCGGCGATTTCAATCGCGACGGCATCGCCGATGTCCTCGGACGGAACGCGGCGGGTGAGGTGAAGCTCTACCCGTTCAACGGGACCAAGTTCACCTCCGACTACGGAATCCTCGTCGGCACGGGCTGGCCAGCTGGGGCGCGTTACGTCGTGAGCGACTTCGATCACGACGGTCGCGCCGATGTCCTCGCGTTCACGGGCTACACGACAAAAGCGGCCACCCTTCGGACGTTCCGCGACACCTATTTCGAGACGCGTCAGGTCATGGACAACCTCGGGTCGGACGACGTCGTGCTCGGCTCGTGGGGCAACGGCGATGCGAGCCTCGGCGTCACGGGCGCGGCGACATTCGCGCCCATCGGCTGCGGGAGCTCGTGGGTGAGCATGCCGTTCCGTTTCTCCTCCCGTGACGCGCGCGACTGGCCTCAGCTGCCGGCGAACGCCTGCACGAGCACCGGCTGTTACGGCAGCAACGCCGAACTTCGAGTCAACATCCTGGCGAATCGATACGTGAGCAAGATGGAGCTGCGCTTCCCGCGGTTGAGCGTCGACCCGACGGATCTGCTGCGCGTCGAAGTCGGCTCGCAGGCGGCGGGATGGACGCTCGCCGATCAGCGAACCGGCGAGCTCTCCGGCACGGTTCTCGGTGCGTCGCAGTCGCCGTCGCAGTCGATGACGGCGCGTCCGCTTCGCGTCACGCTCTCCGCGGGCCCGTCAGGCAGCGCGGCAGGCTTCGAGGTCGATCGCGTCAATCTCCAGTGCCAGGGGGACAACCCGAACCCTGCGCTTCTCGAGATGCACGAGCGCTACAGCGGAGTGTTGCTCGGCACCGGCGACGTCGTCCTCGCCCGATTCCCGGTACGCGACGCACATCAGGTCGTCACGATGTGGGCGACGGATCCGAGCGCGGGGACGGACTTCGATCTTTACGCACGATGCAACGCGTTCCCCACGCCGACGGAGTACGACTTCCGCTCGGCTTCGGGACGCGCCGACGAGACCATCCACTTCGCGTCGACCGAAAGACAGGCTTGCACCGCAGGGAGCTGGTACGTCGCTGTCCACTCGCGTCGTGGCGCCGGTCAATTCAACCTTTCTTGGACGAGGCACGCGGCCGCGCAGCACCGCGAGGTGCACGTAGGCATCACCGCCTATACCGGCGACGTGCATCGCGGCGAGCTGACCTCGCAACAGGCCGAGCAACTGCGACTGGCCGCACGGCAGCTGTTCTCCGCGACCGAAGGGCAGATCTTCGTGTCGAACTTCGTGCTCCACGCCGTTCGGGAGCCCGTGCTGTCGACCGATCCCCAGCGGTCCGACGGCCGTTGCGGGAGCCCGGCGCGACACTGCGACACGCTGTATGTCTGGGACGACGCCGGGGGGACCACGAAGTCTGCACTCGATGGATTCCCGTCCTCGTTCATCGGATTCCGGACGACGCCGCTCACGGTGGCGCACGAATGGCTCCATCTCTGGGGCGGTCGTACGCCTGGTGATGGGGGTCTCGTCGACGAGTACATCCTCACCGGAGGATCGACCGGCACCGGGTGCGGTCACTCGAACATGGCGTTCGACACCGCAGCGCTGTGCACCGACGCGGATCATCGGCGCGATCTCCCGGCGGGGACTGTGGCATCGGCCGCCGTCGCGAAGTCGGCCTGGTCACAGCTCTACGACAACGGCGCGGTGCTGTGGAAGCCGACCACGACGCCCGACGGTTTCGATTACCGCGACCACTCGTTCAAGAACGAGCAGGGTGTCGAGCAGGTCGGCCGCGTGACGTGGGCACCGTGACTGCTGCAGGCACCGAGCGCGCCGCACACGTGAGCCACACCGACGCGACGACCGCGGCGACGATGCCGCGATCGTCGCGATCGGCTCCTCGCGCGCAGTCGGCTACGCCTTCCCTTCGCGCCCCCGCTCTCACGCGCGCCCGCCGTCTCCGCCGCCGCGCCCCGCAAGCTGTCATCGTAACCCTTCGTGACGGCCGGGTCCGCGCCAAGTGTTGCGACCCTGCCAAGTGTTGCGATCCGTAGTAGGGGCTCCGGAGGAATTGAGCTGGTTTCTCGGTGGATCAAGGTGGCGGTGGTTTGGTCCAGCATTCGCTAAGCAGCGCCGAACCAACCGTCCGAGAGGATCCCATGTTCCATCTGCGCAACGCCCTCGCCGTCGTCACCGTCATCGCTCTTTCGCACGCCGTCGCCGCCTGCAGCGTCGAGGCCGAGGTGCGTCCCGACTCTCTCGCGACGGTGGAGTCATCGATCGAGACGAAGCAGCAGATCACGTCGGACCAGTCGGGAAACTTCTACGTCCTCACCACCACCGGCGACCTCCTCTGGTACCGTGAGACCAGTCCGTCGACCGGCGTTCGCGGCTGGGTGCGCGGCACCGGGAATCGCATCGGCATCGGCTGGAACGACACCGTCAAGTTGATCGCCGGCGGGGACGGGACGCTCTATCGAATCAAGTCGAATGGCGAGCTGCTCTGGTATCGCGACCTCGTGACCGACGGCAACGTCGCATGGTCCGGCGACAGCGGGGCACGCGTGATCGGGTGGGGCTGGAACGGCTTCACGCACGTCTTCTCGGGCGGCGGCGGCAACCTGTACGCCGTGAAGCCGAACGGCGATGTCATCTGGTACAAGCACGGCGCGACGGGCCGCATGACCGGCACGGCGGACTGGGAAGCGGGCTGGGGCGAGCAGATCGACACCGGCTGGGACGACGTGAAGTTCGCCTTCACCTGCCAGGACGAGAACCTCTACGCCGTGCGTGAGAACGGCGAGCTCCTCTGGTACCGCCGCGAAGCGCAGGACATGACCCAGCGTTGGAAGCGGTATTCCGGCCGCGTGATCGGCACCGGTTGGCAGAATTTTTCGCACGTGTGGTGCGGCGGCAAGGGGAACGTCTACGCGGTGACCGCGACCGGCGACCTGCGCCACTATCGCGACATCAAGCAGAACGGCGACGCAAACCCGTGGTCCTCGGACTCTGGCGCGACCATCGGCAACGGCTGGAAGGACATGCAGCCGTGCTTCAGCGGCGCCCTCGTCGTGACCCACCCGGCGGCGCCTTCGTGATCCGCAGCGCCGCCTGATCAACGCGCCGCGCGCGGCGCGATCGTGACCCCCCCCTCGGCAACAGTTCGTCCGGTTGGAGCGGGTGCCGGACTCTGCGCCGATGTCGCAGCGCGGTCGGTGCACCGAGTGCAGGAAGTGGTTCACGCCGAAGGCGACGGCGGCCGCGC
>JBKJQC010000037.1:0-4231 GCA_046593995.1 Polyangiales bacterium | reverse complement strand
GTGCGTGGCACTCCCACGACGGCCGTGCAGGTGCCGACCGAGCCAGCCTCCGCGCAGGCCTCGCACTGCCCCGCGCAGGCTCGATCGCAACACCGACCGTCCACGCAAAAGCCAGACTGACACTCGCCTGCGCGCGTGCAGCTCGCGGCGACGGCGTTCTTCGCCTTGCACGCTCCCCCGTCGCAGAAGCTCGCCGCGGCGCACTCGGCGTCGCTCGCGCACGTCGTCACGCAGGCGCCCGCGGCGCAGGTCAGGTACGGCGCGCAGCTCGCGTGGCCAGGGAGCGGAGCGCCGCTCGTGGCGCTGCAGGTCCCGCGGTTGCCGCTGAGATTGCACGCCTGACAGGCCGTTTTGCACGCGGAGTTGCAGCAGTAACCGTCAGCGCAGAACCCGCTCGTGCACTCGCCATCGCCCGTGCACGCCGCGCCGATCGGCTGCTCGGTGAAGATCTCGGTCTCGAACAGCGGGCCGTCGACGGGGTTGGTGCCGCCCGCGATCAGCACGCGACCGTCCGCGAGCGCGATCGCGGTCGGCGCGGTGCGCGGCGCGCGCATGAACCCCGCGGCGAGCCACCTGCCGGAGGCGGGGTCGAAGACCTCGGCGCTGGAGTCGCGATCCAAGCCACCAGCCGCGAGCACGCGACCGGACGGGAGGACCGCGACCGCTGCATACGGTCGCGCGATCCGGAGCGAGCCCGTCGCCGTGAGCTGATGGGTGCCGGGATCGTAGACCTCCGCCGTCGAGGTGGCAGGGAAGTCGCCCCCGAACACCAGTACCCGACCGTCGCCGAGGTTCGCGACGCGCGTCTTGTATCGCGGTCCGATCAAGGGCGCCGACGACCAGGTGTTGGCCGTGGGATCGTAGACGGCCGCGGTCGAGATGGCGGGCGTGCCGCTGTTGCCGCCGGCGAGGAACACCTTTCCGGAGAGCATCAAGATGGCGCCCGCGTCGGCGCGAACCGAGGGCATCGAAGCGACGGGCGCCCACGAATCGAGGGCGGGATCGTAGATCTCGGCGGTGCTGAACGCGCCACCCGCGAGATCGTGGCCACCCGAGGCGAGGACCTTCCCCGACGCGAGGCGAACGAGCTGCCCGTTCGGTCGGCTACGCGACATCCCCTGGCCGCTGCTCCACGTGGCGGCGCTCGGATCGTAGATCTGCGTCGTCGTGAGCTTCGACCCCCAGTCGATACCCGTGAACATGACCTTGCCGGTCGCGAGCGAGGTGGCGAGGTTCTCACCCATCTGCACGGAGTAGGACACCTCGCTCCAGGTCGACGTCGCAGCGCTCCACCGCTGGCGGTGGTTGCCATTCGACGCGGCCGAGAAGACGTCTCCGTTGGGGAGCCGCGCGAGGAACGGCTCCCGGTCGGAATAGATCGCGTCTGCCGTGATCGACCACGCTGGATCGATCGTGATCGGCGTCGCGAGGCCGCGCGCGTCGAGCACCGACGAGAGGATCCATCCGTCACCGGAGCGCTCGAGCCGCTCGTCGAGCCGGCGTCTCGTGCCCGTCGCGTCGATCGCGAGCATCGGCGCCGCTGCGATTCGTGCGCGCCCGAGCGCATCGACGGCCTCGACCTTGCCGTCTCGCAAGCGCACGTCGGCGAGCTCGGGACCGATCTGCAGCGCCCAGCGGCAGACGATCGACGGAGCGCTCGCGTGCACGACGCGCAGCTCCTCGGCGCCGCGCGCGTCGACCACGTGAACGAGATCGATCGACGGCTCGACGTCCAGATACACCGCGGCACCCTCGACGATCCGGGCGCGCGTGCTCGCGAGGCCGAGCGGCGTCGCGGTGAGCCACGCCGAAGGGCGGCTCGGCAAGGAGAGCGTGAGCGCGCCGTCGGCACGCAACGGGACGCGCACGTCGAGACCCGCGGTCGCGCGCGGCAGCGGCTGGAACGCGCCGGAGGTCTTCGGGATGGCGGATCGTGCGAGCGCTCCTTCGTGCGCGACGAGATGCCCTCCGCGGCCGATCGAGAGCCCGGTTCGCGCGGCGTCGGCGAGCACCGCTGCGGTGCGCCCGTCCTCGGCGAGGGGTTGCTCGTTCGTCGTCGTCGTGGTCGGCGCGCACGACAGCGCGGCAGCCGACGAGAGCGAGAGCGCGGAGAGCCTCCTCCGGGCGAGCACCCCGAGGACGACGGCGAACACCCACCACCCGGAGCGGGAAGAGCCTGCGCTGGAGGAGACCGCGCAGCCGCCCGAGTCGGCATCCGCGGTGGTGGCCTCGACGCACTGACCCTCGCGACAGAGCGTACCGCCGGCGCAGTCGTCGGTCGTCGCGCAGGTGGTGGGGCACTCGCCTCCCTTGCAGAGGAACGGCGCGCACGAGGTCTTCACGCCGTCGGCGCCGAGCTTCGCGGTGAACGCATCGGTGCAGCTCGAGACCGCCGGCCGACAGACGCCGGCGTCGCAGCGACGTCCCGTCGCGCACTCGCTGTCGGTCGTGCACGACGTTCGGCACGCCTCTTCGCCGCACCCGTAGTCACCGCACGCGACCTTCACGACGGCAGGGCAGCTCCCCGCACCGTCGCACGAGGCAGCGGCGATCGCCTCGCCATCCTTGCAGCTCGCTGCCCGACACGTGACGGCGGTCGACGCGAATCCGACGCAGCTCGCGGTCTCTGCGCCGTCGCACGCGCGGGTGCCACAGGGATCCGTAGCGTCGACGGCGCACGCAGCCCTCGCTCCGCGCGGTTTCGCGCGGCTCGCGACGCACTTGCCGACCTGTCCGGGCACGTCGCACGCAGCGCACTGCGCGCCGCACGCGCTCTCGCAGCACACGCCGTCGACGCACTGGCTCGAGGCGCACTCGCTCGCATTCGTGCAGGCGATGCCGAGCTGCTTGCTGCAGCGACCGGCTTTGCCTGGTGCGGCGCACGTCGCTCCGAGCCCGCACGAGGGGACGGCGCAACACGCGCCGTCGACGCAGTATCCCGTCGAGCACTCCGCGGGATCCTTGCACGCGTCGCCGAGCCCGGGAGCGACGATGCAGGCGCCGAGCGCGCACAGGTAGCCCGCCGCGCAGTCGACCTTCGAGGCGCACGCCGTCTTGCACGAGAGCGCACCGCAGGTGTAGCCGCCGCACGGCTTCGCAACGTCGCTGCACGCGCCC
This sequence comes from Polyangiales bacterium, assembly GCA_046593995.1. GTDB lineage: Bacteria > Myxococcota_A > Polyangia > Polyangiales > JADJMO01 > JALHOE01. Next base: position 1,114 of record JBKJQC010000037.1, on the reverse strand, counting down.
GCGCCGTTGCAGGTGCTCGCGTGCGTCTCGAGGTCGAGCGCGCAGGCGTTTCGTCCGCAAGGGCTCGTGCCGGCGGGGAGGTAGACGCACGTCGCGCGCGTGGTGCCGTCGCAGACCTGCCCGCACTCCCTGCCGGCATCGACGCACTTGGTCCGCGTGCCGTGGACCTCGCCGACGACCGGAGCGCAGTCGCCCGCGCTGCCGAGCACGTCGCACGCCTCGCACAGGCCGGTGCAGGCCGAGCTGCAGCAGAAGCCGTCTACGCACAGTCCGTTCGCGCACTCGCCGGGCGCGCTGCACGTCGCGCCCGCGGCCTTCTTGGGCACGCACGCGCCACCCGTGCAGTAGGCATTGGAGGCGCAGTCTCCGTCGGTCGCGCAGGTCGTCCTGCATGCCCCCGCGACGCACGTCGCATAGGGCGCGCAGGCACCGCTCGTGGGAGGCGCGCCGCTCACCGCGGTGCACGTGCCCATCGACCCGGCGAGCTGGCACTGCTCGCACGGTCCATCGCAGGCACGATCGCAGCAGACCTTCGCGGCGCCGCCGACGCAGAACGTCGAGCCGCACTCGCCCGGCTTCCCGCAGGTCTGTCCGAGCGCGATCGGGCGATAGATCGAGGTCGCGGTGCCGGCGGGGATTCCACCGCCGGTGACGACCACGTCGCCGCCGACGGTCGCTGCGCCGGCGCCCCACACGTGGCTCGCCGCGAACGTCGCGACCTCGGCCCAGCGCGCGCCGGAGTCGACGTACACCGCCGAGTGCGAGCCGTTGTTGTCGAGGATCATCGCCCGTCCGCCGCTCAACGGGACGCCGATGGTGTAGGCGCCGGCGCCGAGGGGCGGCACGACCGTCCACGTGTTCGTCGCGGGATCGTAGACCTCGGCGACCGAGAGGTCATCGTTGGCCGCGCTCTGGCCGCCGACGATCAGCGCCTTCCCGTTGGACAGCGCGACGAGCGTCGAGCGATTGCTGCGCACCGACCTCGGCTTGGCGGCCGTCCACTGGTCCGTCGCGGGATCGTAGAGCTGCGCGGTCGAGTACGTCTTCTGGATGCCGTCCTTCCCGCCGACGACGAGGAGGCGACCGCTCGAGAGCATCGCCGCGCTCATCTGGT
>JBKJQC010001288.1:0-4504 GCA_046593995.1 Polyangiales bacterium | reverse complement strand
CTGTTCTGGGCGAGTGCGGCGCGTGTGCGGCCGATTGCAGCGTTGGTTTTGTCGACGGTGCCGTACGCTTCCACGCGGAGCGAGGACTTCTCGACGCGACCACCCCCGAACAATCCGGTGGTGCCGTCGTCGCCGGTACGCGTGTAGATCTTCATGGACGGGTTGTAGATGATCACCGAGGCCGAGGTCGACGACGTCGTTTCCGCGCTCGAGGCGAAGCACGGGCTGGCTGTGAGCGGACCGCGCGGGAACCTCGCGCTGCGCGCCCGCTTGGATCACGCGCTCGTCGAGCTCCCGCGACCGGAGGACGAGAAGAAGGTGCCCGCGTGGATCGACGAGATCGCGCTGCGGCTGCGCGTGCACGAGACTCGCTTCTACCGCGACGGGACGCAGCTCGAGGCGCTCGCCGACGCGGTCCTCGCGCCGGCCGTCGCGCGCGGGCGTTGCCGCGTCCTCTCGGCAGGGTGCTCGACGGGCGAAGAGACCTACACGCTCGCGATGATGATCGCGCGCATCGCGAAGGGTGCGGCGTGGGAGGTGGTCGGCCTCGACGCGTCGCCGGCGAGCGTCGCGATCGCGCGGCGGGGTCGCTATGGGAAGGACGTACCCGAAGGGCTGCCGCTCGTCCTACGGCGATATCTGGTCGGGCTCGCGGACGGCTGCGAGATCGCGCCCGCGGTCGCCACGCGCTGTCGCTTCATCGTCGGCGATCTGCTCGAGAAGACGCTCGGCGGTCCTTACGACGCGATCGTCTGTCGGAACGTGCTGATCTACTTCGAGGACGCCCCGGCGGCGCGCGTGGTCGAGCGGCTCGCGCGCGCGCTGGTCCCGGGCGGTGCGCTCCTGGTCGCGCGGGCCGAGGTCGCGGTCGCGCGCCGCGGCACGCTCGTCGCCGAGTCGATGCGCGATACGGTCCTCTTCCGAAAGCCCGAGGTGACGCCGACCCGTGCGCCCGCGTCGGTGCGCCCGAAGCGCGTGCCTTCCGAGGCACCGCCGCCCTCACGCACGTTCTTGTCGATCGGCCCGGGCGACCGCGGCGACGACATCGCGCAGCGCGGCCAGCGTCTCCTCGCGCGCGGTGCGGCTCTCTTGGAGATCACGATTCAGGGAACGATGAACGACGCGCGACTGCGTGATCTCGGGCCGCCGCTGCGAAGGCTGGCCGCTGCCGCCACCGCGCTCGGCGCGCGCATCGTCCCGACCGATCCCGGCACGCGCGACGCGCTCGTGACGATGTCCGTGCTGTGAACGAGCTCTCGTCTCACGCTCTCAGTTGATTCGCGTCCTGCACCCGAACTGGATGTTCACCTTCGAGCCGAGATCGTTCTGCACCTTCTTGCAGGCGTCCCCGCAGAGGATGATCTTCTTCTTCTCGGCGTCGTACTGCCAGCCGTTCGCGCCCATGTCGCAGCCTTTGCTCTCGTCCTGCGGGACGAGCTGCGCGGTGCTGGTGGCTCCGCTCGGGGTGTGGAGCACGTTGACCTTGCCGTAGTCGAGCGTCTCGCCGGCGGGCGGCTCGGGGATGGTGAGCTCGCACGCGACGTCGCCCGCGAGCGCCTTCGCCATGTCGATGAACATCGGGCCATAGTCCGTCGCGCAGAGCGGGAAGTTCTTTCCGCCGGCGAGCTTCACGAGCTCGATGTAGGTCGAGCCGGTGTTGACCATCCCCGGTCCGCAGACGACGTTCGGGTCTGCCGCGCTGGCGCCGCAGATCGGGTAGAAGCGGTAGAGGCGCTTCTCCGCGGTGCCGAAGATCGCCGAGCGCTTCAGGAGCTCTACGTCGAACTGCTGCGCCACGCTGGTCGTGGCGGGCGGGACGGCCGCGGGTGATTTCGCATTGTCGTCGGTGATCGGGACGAACACCTTCATGGCGTTCGGACGCAGCATGTCGCGCCAGCCGAGCGAGGGGAGGAGGCTGTCGTACGTCTGGAGCACGCGCGTGAGCGCGTCCGTCGATTCCACGTGTTGATTGCTCGCGCGGAAGATCGGCGGATTGCTCCTGCAATTCGCGCCACCCAGGGGCTCTGGAACGCATACCGGCAAGCTGCCTTCGAGGCCCGCGATCATCACTACGTGGTAGTCGAGATACGCCTTGTCGAGCTGGGCGGCGAGCTTGTTGATGTTCGACTGCACCTGGATGATCTCGGCGCTCATGCTGCCCGATTGATCGACGACGAAGATGAGGTCCACCGGCGGCTTGATCGCAGCGACCTCCTTGCCGATGCACGCGGCATCGCCGATGGTCTCGCTCGCCGTCGCGCCATCGGGAGTTGCGCCGACGTCGAACGTCGTCAGGCCGGGCGCGTCGGTCACCGACGCGTCGCCGTTGCCGCCGTCTGGCGAGACTTGCGCTGACGCGTCGCGCCCCGCGCTCGCGCTGCAGCCGACGGCGGCCGAGGCGAGGATCGCGGCAGCGACGGTGCGACGGCGACGAGCTCGCGCGATGACCATCGCGACGGCGCCGGCGGCGAGGAGCCCGGGCACGGACGTCGACCTCGTGCTCCCCGGGACCCGACAGCTGCAGGCGTCGGCCTCGGGCAGCGAGCTCGGATCCGTCACTGTGCTACCGCCGTCGTCAGTGGCGTCGTTCATGGTCGCTCCGTCGTTGCTGGGTGTGTCCGAATCGGCAACGGCAGTATCTGGCGCGGTCGTCGCGTCCTTGGTGTCGGGTCCGACGTCGCTCCCGGAGTCGACGGCGATCGGCCCGGCGTTGCAGCCGAGTGAGTTCGTCCACGCAGTGTTGCGGCTCATCGGATCGCACAGCTTGCACGAGTCGCCAGGCTTCGTCTGGCTGCTCGCGTAGCAAGCGCCGTCGATCAGGCAGGATCCGGTCCTGATGGTGCCGGTCGCGCTGCAGGTCTTCGTCGCCTCGTTGCAGCTCGAGCTCGTCACGCACGTGAGGCCGCAGGTGTTCTGTGCCTTCGCGCAGGTGCCCGACGTCCCGCAGGTGTATGCCTCGCAGAACGGGAGGCCGGCGTCGCCGAGCGATGCACCGCAGTGCAGCCCCTGCGTCGTGTACGCCGACTCGCACTTCCCCGTGCCGTCACATTTCTTCGCGCAGGTGGCGTCGGCGCCGGCGCTCCGGCAGCTCGTCCGCGGATCGGTCCCCTTCGCGGCGACGACGCACTCACCCTCCGTGCCCGGCAGCGCGCACGATCGGCAGCTCCCCGTGCACGCCTCGGCGCAGCAGACTCCGTCGACGCAGAACCCGGTTGCGCAATCGGCGCCGGAGATGCAAGCGGAGCCCTTTGCCTTCACGCACACGCCTTCCCGGCCGGGCGCATTGCAGGTCTCGCCGGCGGGGCACGACGCCGTCGCGCAACAGACTCCGTCGGTGCAGAAGCGTCCCGCGGGGCACGGGGTCGTCGCGCTGCACGCAGTGCCGAGCATCAGGTCGAAGATCTCGGCCGTCCTCGACTGCGTGGCGTTCGAGCCGGTCGTCCATCCGCCGGTGACGAGCACGTTGCCGTTCGGCAGACGCGTGAGCGCATGGTTCACGCGTGGCTCGCGCATCGGTGCAGCCGCCTGGACGGCGGTCGCGGCGCCGGGAACAAAGACGTCTACGGACGACGTCGGAGCAGGCGTCGACGACAGTGACGCCGACGTGTCTCCGCCGACGAGGATGACGCGCCCGTCGTCGAGCAGCACGGCGGGGAAGTCCCTACGCGTGAGCGTCATCGTCGCAGCGAGCGTCGACGCCGTGTTCGCAGCGAAGTCGAGGAGCTCGATCGTCTTGTGCGCGGTCTGGGTGCCCCCGTATCCACCCGCGACCATGACCTTGTTCGGCGCGTACGCGACGGCGGTCGGCGCCCGACGGGTGATCCCGAGCCTCGGCCCGGAGAGCCAGCCGTCGAGATCCGCTGCGTAGTACTCCGTCGTGTCGAGCTGCTTCTCGCTCGGAGTGGGATCACCTTGGAGCGTCTCGCCGCCGACGAGGACGATGCGGCCGTCCGCGAGCTTCGCCGAACCCATTCGCGTACGCGTGACCTTGAGCGTGCCGATGCCCGACCACGTGTTCGCGACGGAGTCGTAGGTCTCGGCGGTCGCGTGCGGCGGGTAGTTGACGATCGGAATGGTCGTCGAACGCAGCTTCGCCTGGGGTTGACCGCCCGCGACGACGACGACCTCCTTGCCACCGATCGTGACGACCTGCGACGCGTGATACGCGCGTCCGACGGACATCGCCGCGCCGGTCGACCAGTTGCCGGTCGCCTCGTCGCGCACGAACGTGCCGCTCACGGCGGGAAGCGTTCCTGCGGATGGCAGACCACCCGTCAGCACCACACGACCCGTCGCGAGGACCGCGATGGCGGAGCCGTCCTGCACGTCGGCGCCCGACGGTAGCGACGCGCCGAGCGCCCAGGTCTTGGTTGCGGGATCGAAGAGCTCCGTGGCCGCCGTGAAGACGCCTCCGCCTCCCGCGACGAGGACCTTCCCAGCGTCCGCACCCGCCGGGATCAGCACGGCGTGATGTCCGTAATGCGTGTACGCCGACTCGGCCGTC
>JBKJQC010001253.1:0-4921 GCA_046593995.1 Polyangiales bacterium | reverse complement strand
TCTGCCGGTCTCGACTTCCACCAAAAAGCCTCCCCGTCTCCCCGTCTCCCTGTTTGTTCTCGGAGAGCGGCGACGCGCAGGCAGCGACGCGCGGACGACGACGTGTCGGAGACGATCGGCAGACTCTCGAACCCACGTACCTCCGTGCCTCCGTGCCTCCGTGTTCAATCCGATCTGCGGCGGGGCAATCGAGAATCACGCTCGGTCATTTAGGTCGCCTGCGTCGCACGATCGCCCCTGCGAGCAGGACGAGCGCGAACGCTCCGCTGCCTCCTCGTGCACCGTACGAACATCCACCGCCGTCATCGGTGAGCGCCTCGGTGGGCGCCGCCACGCAGTCGCCATCGGGCGTGCACGAGGTCCCGCCGATGCAGTCGTCGGACGTGGTGCACTCGACGATGCACGCGTCGCCGCGACAGCGGTACGGCGCACAGGTGGAGCGTTGCCCCTCGCTGTCGATCACGGCGAGCTGATCGTCCGAGCAACGGCGCGCGACGCTGCCGCACTTGCCTGCGAGGCAACGCGTTCCGGTGACGCACTCATCGTCGGTGGAACACGCGGTCGCGCAGGCGCTGCCGTCGCGCGTGCAGCGGAAGGGCGCGCACGCGGTCTTCACCAGCGCGCCGCAGCTGCCGCTGCCGTTGCAGGTCGCGGCGCTCTTCGCGACGCCGTCGACGCACGACGCCGCGCTGCAGCTCACCTCCTTGCCCGCGTACGCGGCGCAGCGCGAGCCGTCGCTGCCGTCGCACGAGGTGGCTTCGCACGCGCTCGCGCCCTTGCTGCACGCAGGCCGCGGCGCGCGTGGCACGCCCGCGACGGCGACGCACTTGCCGAGAGAGCCAGCGACGTCGCATGCCTGACACTGACCGGCGCACGGAGAGTCGCAGCAGACGCCATCGGCGCAGACGCCGCTGCCACACTCGCCGTCGCCGGTGCAGATCGCGCCGTCGCTCCTGCTGCACTGTCCCTTGCGCGCTCGCAGGTTGCACGCCTGTCCCGACGGGCAGGCCGCGAGACCGCAGCACACGCCGTCGGTGCAGAACAACCCGGACTCGCAGGACGCGCTCGTGCAGACCTGACCGAGCCCGGGCGCAGGGACGCACGTCGCGGACTTGCAGACGAAGCCGCTGGCGCAGTCGGTGTTCTGGGCGCACGTGGCGTGGCATGTGGTCACGTCACACGCAAACGCGCCACAGACCTTGGGGACGTCGCCGCAGCGACCGAGGCCGTCGCAGCTCGAACGATGGCTCTCCACGCCGCTCGCGCACGCATCGCCGCTGCACTTGGTCACGCCTGCGGGCGGGTATTCGCACGCCGCGCGGTTCTCGCCGAGACAGCGCACCCCGCAATCGCCACCGATGATCCCGCCCGAACAGGCCGGGTGTCCGCCGCGCGGGCTACCCGTGACGGCGACGCACTGCCCGACCTTCCCCGGTTCGGTGCACGCCTCGCACGCACCGCCGCAGGCCGCGTCGCAGCACACGCCCTCGACGCAGGATCCGCTCTGACACTCGCGGCCCTCGGTGCAGCCGGCAGCGTTCGACTTCTTCGCCGTGCACGCTCCCGCGACGCAGAACGCGCCCGCGAACGTCGCGCTGCAGGTCGCGTCCGTGCAGCACGATGCCTTGTCCGGACAGCAGTCGGCGTCGCTCGCGCACGACGAGACACAGATCCCGGCGACGCACGCTTTGTAGGGTGCGCACGCGGGATGCGCTTTCGTGGGAGCGCCGCTCACGAGAGCGCACGCGCCGACGTTGCCGACGACGTTGCACGCCTCGCACGAGCCGCCGCACGCCCTGTCGCAGCAGACTCCGTCGAAGCAGTAGCCGGAGAGGCACTCGCCTGCGCCCTCACAGGCCGTGCCTTTCGGCTGCTGCGCGAAGATCTCGGCGGCGTAGACCGGGACGCCCGAGGTGTAGCTGCCGCCGGCGATCAACACGCGACCATCGGCGAGCCTCGCGGCGCCGATGTTCTTGCGGTTGTACGCCACCATCCCCGCGCGACTCCAGACGCCGGTGCTCGGGTCCCACACCTCGGCGGAGAGATCCGTGCTCGTCGTCGACACCGCGAGCAGACGGCCGTTGGCCAGCACGACGAACTTCGCGTTGTTCGCGCGATCCACCAGAGTGTCGCCGGTCGCGGTCCACGTCTTTTCGACGGGATCGAACACGTGGGCTTTGCGGCTGCCGTTCACGGTCAGGATCCGGCCGTCGCCGAGCGCGGTGAAGGCCGCCGCTCCGAGCGCCGTCGGCGGAGGCGGAGGGGTCTCCGTCCACGTGCCCGCGGTCGGGTCGAAGAGCCAGTACTTGCTGGTAACAGCCATCGCCGAGCCGCCGGGGAGCGGGAGCAACCACCCCGGCTCGCTCGGGAGCGTGGCCCGCGACGTCCATTGGTTGGTCGTCGGATCGTAGGTCATCGTCTGCCCGTCGTTCGTGCTGCCGCTGCCGCCGATCGTGCCGCCCGCGAGGAGCACCTTGCCGTCGGTGAGCGTCACCATCTTCGACTGCATGCGTCCGACCGGGAGATCGGCGACCCGCACGAATCCTCCGCCGAGGGTCCAGAGGAACACCTCCTTCACGCCGGTGTTCGGGAACGCTCCCATCCTGCCGCCGGCGATGACCAGCGCACCGGTCGCGAGCTGCGTCGCTGCGAAGAACCCGTTTCCTGCCCCGGTCGTCGATCCGGCTGCGACCCACGCGTTCGTCGAGACCTCGAAGCGCTCGGCGCGTATGTCATACGCGCTGCCGTAGAAGAGGGCTCCGCCCGCGATCGGAAACATCGCCTGACCCGACGTGTGCTCGTAGAGCGTCTCCGCGGTCAACGTCCAGGTCGGGTCGACCACCAGCGGCGCGTGCAGTCCTGCCGTCACGAGCGAGAGCACGAGCACGTCATCGCTCCCGCTCGATTCGAGGGTCGCAGCGAGCGTCCGCCGTGCTCCCTGTGCGTCTACGGCGAAGGCGGGGGGCATCACGAGGAAGCGACTACCCCGGGGGTCGACCGCGTGGACCGACACGCCATCGGTGCTGAAGGTCAGCCCCTCGCCGCGCAGCGCGTAGCGCGCCTCATAGCGCGCGGGGACCGTGCGCAACAGGCGGAGCTCTTCGACGCCCGCGTCGTCTTGCTCCATCACGATCGTCATGTCCCCCGCGGCGAAGATGCGCGCGGAACCTTCGGTGCGTGCGAGCGCGAGCGGGAGCTGCAACGCAGAGATGGAGACCGACGCGCCCTCGGCCCGGAGCAGCACCGGATCGCCCGTGTGCCTCGGCATCGAGACGCGCGCCACGCTCCCGAGCAGCGGCGCGAACGCTCCGCGAGGGATGCCGCGCGGTCCGAGGTGCGTCGCGTGCACGAGCGATCGGAGCTCGCTCACCACGCCTTCGCGCGGAGCGGGCGGGGGGGCCTGCGGCGCGCTCGAACAGCCGATCGAGATCGCGATCGTGAGCGCGCGCGCGAGTCGGCGGCGACGCGCGAGCAAGAGCGCGAACGCCACGACGACGGCACCGATGCCGAGATCCGACGTCGTCGTGCGCCGGTCCGTCACGCTGCACCCGCCGGTGTCGCCTTCAGGAGCGGCTTCGGCGACGCAGCGACCGTCCGGTGCACACAAGAACGCGGCGAGGCAGTCGGTGCTGGCCGAGCACTGCGGCAGACACTCGCCCGCGCGACAGCGGAGCGGCGCACACGAGGTCGACGTGCCATCCACCGCCTGCGAGCTCGATTCGTCCAGCGAGCAGGTAGCGCCCACCGGTCGACAGCGTCCGTCGCGACACTTGCTCCCCACGTTGCAGTCGACGTCGCTCGAGCAGTCCACGCGACACGCGCGGGAGGCGGCGTCGCACACGTACGCGCCGCACGGCTGCTCGGTCGCGGCACAGGATCCCTTCCCGTCGCAGCTCGCCTCGGGCAACGCGGTCGCTCCCGCACACGACGCGGGACGACACACGACCTCGGCGCCGACCCGCGCCGCGCACGTCGCGCGTGACACCCCGTCGCAGATCGCCTGCGCGCAGGGCTCCGTTCCACCGGGACACGCAGCGCGCGCGCCGCGTGGAGCGCCCTTCACCGGGCTGCACTTACCGACGAGGCCAGGAACGTCACAGGCCTCGCACGCGCCCGCGCACGCGCCGTCGCAACAGACGCCGTCCACGCACGGCCCCGATGCGCACTCGTCCGCCGTGGCGCACCCGAGACCAGAGAGCTTCGCGCAGCGCCCCTCCTTGCCCTTGGCCGCGCACGTCGATCCGGTTCCGCAGGTCGCGACGCCGCAGCAGACGCCGTCGGTGCAGAGCTCCGTCGAGCACTCTTCGCCGCTCTTGCACGCCTCGCCGAGCCCCGGGGCAGGCACGCACGCGTTCGAGGCACAGACGTACCCCGCCGCGCAATCGAGCTTGCTCGAGCATGCGCTCAGGCACGAGGCCGAGCCGCACGCATAGGCGCCGCACGACTTCTTGGTGTCGGGACAGGCGCCGTTGCCGTTACAGGTCGTCGCGGAGGTCGCGACGCCGCCGGTGCAGCCGTTCGCTCCGCACGGAGTGGTCATCGCGGGGAGGTACGCGCACGACGTCGTCGCGATCCCGTCGCAAACCGCACCGCACACCGTGCCCGCACCGGCACCGGCGCACGCGGCGCGGGGCGGCTCGGGCGCGCCCTTCTTGGCGCTGCAGATCCCCTCGCGGCCGGGCACGTTGCACGCTTCGCACTGTCCGGAGCACGCGCGATCGCAACACGCGCCGTCGATGCACAAACCGCTGCTGCACGTCGAGGCCACGGTGCACGACTGGCCGAGACTCTTCTTCGTCACACATGTGTTGCCGGAGCAGAAATGACCGGGCGCGCAGTCGCCGTCGGAGATGCACGAGCTCACGCAGGCGCCCGCGTCGCACGCCCCATACGCGCCGCATGATCGACCGGCCGGGGTCGC
>JBKJQC010001177.1:0-9431 GCA_046593995.1 Polyangiales bacterium | reverse complement strand
CCTTCGACTACCGCTTTCGCCTCCGCGATCCCGGCCTCTACTGGTACCACCCGCACCATCGCTCCGACGAGCAGACGGAGCGCGGTCTCTACGGTGTGATCCGGGTGCGCGGGCCGCACGAGCCAAGTGTGGATGCGGAGCACGTCATGGTGCTCGACGACATCGACCTGGACGCGGGCGCAACGAGAATTCTCGATGTCGACGACTACCACGCGCTCTCGCAGCACGAGAAGATCCACGGTCGCGTGGGCGGGACGATCCTCGTGAACGGCCGTGCGGGGCGCACCATCGATGTCCGAGCCGGCGCGCTCGAGCGGTTCCGGTTCCTGAACGCCGCAAACCTTCGCGTCTTCGCGCTGCGCGTGCCGAGGCATCGCTTCCGCGTCATCGGGAGCGACGGCGGTCTGTTCACGAAGCCGTACGACACGGACGTGCTCGTCGTCGGACCTTCGGAGCGGTGGGACGCCCTGCTGATTCCGACGGGCCCCCGCGGCGGCGAGCTCGAGCTCCGCAGCGAGAGCTACCTGCGCGCCGACGACGATCCGCAGGAGCCCGTGCTCGTGGCCAAGCTGCGGCTCGCCAACGCCGCGCCGCTCGAAGGTCGCGTGATGCCCGAGACGCTCCGCGACGCCACCCCTCCTCGTATCGAGGTGCCGGCAGGCGCGCCGCTGCCGATCGACTTCGACTTCGGCATCGCCGGAGACAGCAAGGGGTTCGTCCTCCCGCCGATGCAGGACGACCCGGTGGATCTGCGCCCCGGCGAGCCGATCTTCGTCATCAACGGCAAGGCCGGCAGCGACATCCCGGATCTCGTGATCCCTCTCGGCGAGACGCGCGCCTTCCGCGTGGCGAACGTGAGCCACCAGCTGCACGTCTTCCACCTCCACGGGTTTTTTTTCCAGATCGTCGACACCGACGACCACTGGACGGCGGACGATCCGTTCGGGCTACGCCCAGAGGTCATCGCCCAAGCGCACAAGGACTCGGTCACCATCCGTGAGGGGCACAGCGTCACCATCGTCGCGCGCTTCGACGAGCCCGGCGCGTGGATGTACCACTGCCACCTGCCAGAGCACTCGGAGCGCGGGATGATGGGGCAAATCCTCGTGAAGTGAGGTTTGAAAATCGCCGGTCACGATCGTCGAAGCGCTGTAGTCGCCTTCTGCTTCCCAGGCCGACAGTCCACGGCCGACGGTCCTCGGGCCCCGCGCCAACGGTGCGACCGCACCTCACTGGAGCTGTGTGGCCCGCTCAGGTGTCCGCGACAGAGGAGTCCGGCGGGTCGCCGAAGCATCGGCCACACGGGTCGGACGGTAGGGCTCGTCACCTCGAGATGGGGGCCCGCTGCCGCGCCGCTCGAATCGGAAGCTCCCTCAGGGTATGAATAGTCGAGGATGCGCATCGGCGAGCAGCTGCTTCGTGACGGCCTGATCACGGCGGCTCAGCTCGATACCGCGCTGCGAACGCAAGCGCAGTACGGTGGCAGGATTGGCAGTACTCTGGCGGAGCTCGGGGCGCTGGACCTCGACGCGCTCGCCCTCGCGCTCGCGAAGAAACACGGCGTGCCGGCCGTTTTGCAGAAGCACTGCGATGCGATCGAGCGCGCGGTCGCGCGGCTGTTGCCGGCGAAGGCAGCGGCGCGCATCCAGGCCATCCCGCTCGGTTGGTCGACCCGCCAGCACAAGACGATGATCGTCGCCTTCCTCGATCCACTCGATCTCCCGGCCGTCGACGAGGTGCAGTTCACGGTCGGCGCGCGCGTGCTGCCGTGCGTAGCGCCCGAGGCGCGCCTGGCGAAGCTCCTGCACAAGTACCTCGGCGTCCGTCCCAAGGACGAAGATCGTCAGTTCGTGCGCTTCGATCCGGCCCTGCGCGTAGCGCGCTCCGAGCCGCCGATCTCCGCTGCCATGCCTCCCGCGTTCGTGCCGGCGAGCATGCGCGACGCGCCCGTATCGCAGCGGATCGTGGAGCCGGATCTGGAGCTGCCGCCCGACTCGAGCCCGGAGCCCGTGACGGAAGACGTCGCCGTTGCGCGGCCGGATCCCGCGCTCGACGCTCCACCGCCGTCGCGTCCGATTCGGCCACGCGCGTCTCTGTCGATGCCGCCGCAGTCCGTCCCGATGCCCCCGGCGCCGATGCCAGAGCCTCCGCCCGTGTCGCAGGAGCGCACGAAGAGCGAGAGCGAGCCCGCAGCGCGGCCGGAGTCGCTCTGTCCGGTCCTCACGGTCGAGGAGGCCATGGAGCTCCTGGAAGCCGCGACCACGCGGGACGAGGTCGGCGACGCGATGACGTACTTCCTCGCGATGCACTTCCGCGCAACGCTGATCCTCATCGTGAAAGACGGCGCCGCGCTCGGTTGGAAGGGGTTCGTACCCTTCGTGGACCGCGACGTCGTCGAGTCGGTCTCGTTGCCACTCGGCGCACCCTCGCTCCTGCGCACGGCTTACGAGACGCGCATGCCGTACGTCGGTCCTCCGCCGGTCGAAGGCGCCGCGTTGCAACTCAGGCTCTACAAGCTCCTCCGATGCGAGCCCCCCGCGACTGCGGTCGCGGTGCCCGTCTCGTTGCAGGGCCGCGTGGTGAACCTCGTCTACGGCCACGGCGATCCCGGCGTGCCGCTCGCGCCGGAGGCCATCGACGAGGTGTTGCGGATCACCGGCGCGGCGGCGCTCGCCTACGTGCGGATCCTACGCGCGCGCGCGAGCTAGGACGCGCCAGTCTCTGGCGACGCGCGCAACTGCGGCGGCCCTCGTGTCGACCATGCTCGAGGCGTCGTCGTCCCCCGCACCCGGAGCTACACTCGTGACCGTGGCCATCGCACTGCATCCGCGCGCACGCCGACCCGATGATCCGGCCGCCGGCTCGGTGAGCATCGTCGCGCGGTGGGATCAGCTGCCGATGGTCATCAAGCCCATCGTGCAGATGGACGACGACGACCTCTTCGAATTCTGTCGCCAGAACGCCGATCTCCGGATCGAGCGCACGCGAGAAGGGGAACTGATCGTCATGCCGCCCACGGGAGGGGAGACCGGGAATCGCAACTTCCAGTTGGCTGCTCGGCTCGCGCATTGGACCGACGCGAACGGGACCGGCGTCGGCTTCGACTCGTCGACGGGCTTCATACTCCCGAATCGTGCCCAGCGCGCGCCCGACGCCGCCTGGATCACGAAGGAGCGCTGGGCCGCGCTCCCCAAGAAGCACCGCGAGAAATTCCCGCCGATCGCGCCCGACTTCGTCATCGAGCTCCGCTCCCCGAGCGACGATCTGCGTGACGTCGTCGCCAAGATGGAGGAGTGGATCGACAACGGCGTGCGGCTCGGCTGGCTGATCGATCCCTTCGAGCGGCGCGTGCACGTATATCGACCGACGATCGATCCCGAAGTGCTCGTCGAGCCCGCGACGGTCGAGGGCGATCCGGTGCTCCCGGGGTTCGTGCTGCGCATCGACGACCTGTGGGCGGAGGAGTGAATTCGCCGCCCTCGTCCGACCGCGCTTCGTCAGTCGTCAGTCGTCAGAGAGCGTGAACTTTTTGGTCTCGACCGAGCCGCCGCCAAACAGGGAGCCGGGGAGCCGGGGAGGCGAGAGGGAGGAACCAGAGGTCTGCCGGACGAGGCGACGACGTCGATGACACCACCGCCGCCAAAACCTTGATGTCCGCGCGCGGCAGCACATGCTCGACCTCCCTCTGATCTCCTCGCCTCCCCGTCTCCCTGTTGGTCCATCGTGGAGGAAAGCGAAAGATTCACGACCTCTCAGTCGTCAGAGACGAGACGAGATGAGTCGTCCAGACGAGACGAGACCAGCCGGGACGAGCGGGGAGGAGCACCGTCGGAGTCGCTCGCGTCGTCTGAGCTCGACGTGTCAGGGGCTCCATCTCGCCTCGTCACGGGCTCGTCTGGTGCTGACGACTGAAGACTGACGACTTCTCGGGGCTCGGACCCTGGACCCTAGACCCTAGACCCTAGACCTCTTCACTGCATCGACGTCAGCGAAGCGAGCGCGGAGATCTCCTCGCTCTTCTTCACGAGGATCTTGCCGGTCGCGCGTTCGACGATGAACGTCGTCATGCGATTGCCGAAGGTCTTCTTCAACGCTTGACCTGCGCCGGCGACGTCACGCACCGCGGTGAACTGCACGCCGATCGTGCTCACCCATGCATCGAGCTGCGTCTGGGATGCGGGGACGTCGATCGTCGCGCCTTCGCTGAGGAGCTGGACGAACATCGCCTTCGCTGCGAGACCGGGATACTGCTTGACCACCTCACGGGTGTTCGCTTTGCAGCTGCCTCACCAGTAGCCGGAGAGGAACACGAAGGCGTATTTCTCCGTTCCCTTCGCGAGGATGTCGCGGAGTTTGTAGGGACCGGCGACGCCGTCCTTCGCGGTGCCCGTCGTCTCGCCGGCGCGGAAGTATCCTTCGACGTCGAGATCGCACAGCGTCTGGTCGACCAGGCGTCCGCAGGGGGTCGCGGCGACCTCCTCGACGGCGACGTCGTCGACGCGAGCATCCTCGACAGCAGCGTCCTCGACCGCGCCACCACCGCCAGGCGCGGGCGTCTCCGCCGCGGAGCTACCGCAGCCGAGCAAGAGGAGCGTCGAAAGGACGGCGAAGCGCATCCGCGAGGTCTATCGCGAGACTCAGGGCGCGTCGACGCGGAAGACCCGATTTCCGACCATGTCGACGAAGTACAGCTTGCCGTCCGGGCCGAAGGTCAGGCCCGCGAGCGCGCCCTTGCCGAGCTTCGTGTCGAGCGTGTTCACGCGCTTGCCGTCGAGGGTGTAGGCGTGGATCTTCCCGGTGCCGTTCTCGGACACGTAGAGCATGTCGTTCCGCAGCTCGAGCCCCGAAGGTGCGTCGAGGCCGGTCACGACGTCGGTGAACGTCGCGCCGTCCATCAGGTAATGACCGCCGCGCTGAGGCTCCTTCGTCGCGAGCTTCGTGCCGCGCACGCCGCTCTTCGTGTCGAGGCGGCCGATGCGTCCGTTGCCGGTATCGGCGACGTAGAGCGACGCGTCCGCAGCGCGGTACACCATGTGGCCCGGCACCCCTTCGACGTACTTCAGCGTGCCGCGCACGTACTCGAGCGAGGCGCCGTCGGCGTGATCGTCCATGCCGACGTCGTGATCGACCGCGAAGTCGTAGCGTTGGATGCCGCCCGTGAGCCCGTTGCTCGTCCAATAGACGTTCGCCGTCTCGTGCGCGATGCCCATGCACAAGGGGCTGTTGTGCAGCATGTCGAGGTGCGAGCCGAGCCCGGCCGGGTTCTTCAAGGCGAAGATCGCGAGGTCCGACGACCAGAGGGCCGGGCCCATGAAATCTCCGGCGCTGGTCCCCCCGTGCTCGTTCCGCGACTCGCCGCAGGTGCCGAAGGTGCCGACCGACCCGAAGGAGGTCGCATCCCCACCGAACGCGAGCGCAGACGGCTTGTGCATGAAGTGGAGCGCTCCCGCGTCGCGACGCCGCTCCACGGAGGGCCCGCTGAGCGTCCCGTGCAAGATGACGACGCTGCCGTCGGTCTCGTTCACGACCCACAGCTCCTCCGGGCGGAGCGGGTTGAACGCCAGATCGCGCGGACGCTTCAGCGCGTGGTCGGGGCCGAGGAGCTCCGTGACGACCCCGCTTCCGTCACGGCCGAGCTCGGGAGCGCGCGTGGCGGCGACGACGGGAGCTTCGGCAGAACCACACGCGGTCACTGCGGCGACCATCGCGAGCGTGAGAAGGGATCGAATCACGTCCATTCGTCTGGCACCGACGGAGCCACCCGTCCAGCCCTTCGCGGCGCCATCGGAGTCGGATCGTGGGGGCGGAGCGTGCGGCCGAACCACGCGACGTCGTGCCATGCGCCGAGCTTGAACCCGGTGCGCGGGAACACGCCGATCGGCTCGAAACCGACGGCTTCGTGGAGCCGTACGCTCGCGTCGTTCGGGATCGCCACGCCGGCGTACGCGTTCATGTACCCGAGCTCCGCGAGCTCGGCGAAGAGCTGCGCATAGAGGCGGCGGCCGACACCGCTCCGGCGGCGCTCCGAGCCCACGTACACCGAGACCTCGACGCACCACTGGTACGCCGGTCGCGCGCGATGGGGCGACGCGTATGCGTACCCCGTGACCACGCCCTCTTCCTCGTCCACGAGCCACGGGAGCTTCGCGGTCGTGCTCACGATGCGCGCTCGCATCTCCTCGACCGTCGGGGGGACGAGCTCGAAGCTGATCGGCGTCGCTTCGACGATCGGCGCGTAGATCGCCTGAATCGCCGGGGCATCGTCGATCGTGACGGAGCGGATCATCCGTTCGCGCCGGCGTCCGGAGGCGGGGGCGCGCCGTACTTCGCCATCGGCGTCCCGGTGTCGTCGACCGTACCGTCGTCGGGCCTGCCGGTGTCGTCCGCGGGTGCGCCGTACGCCGGCGCGGGACCGCCGGAGTCGTCACCCGGCCGCGTATCGATGGCGGCGTCGCCCGGCGACGTCGTCTCGGTGCTGCTGCAGCCCGAGGCGATGACAGAGGTCGCGAAGGCGAAGAGCGCGCCGCGTGCGAGTCGGCCCCTCACGCTCGGCACCACGCTCGGCACCGTGCCCACGACTGTGAGAGAAGCCGCGCAGAACGGGCATTCGCCCTGATCACCGGCGCGCACGTGACGACGACACGACGGACAAGGAGCGAGCGGTTGGTACATCGTGGCCTCCGGAAGAGGCCTCATCCTCGCAGGAGACGAGGACGCGCGCCACTCGACCCATTCGACCCACTCAGCCGACGGCGTCCATCGCGGGCGCGACGGAGGGACCGAGCGCGCGAACCCAGTCGGCGAGCGCGACGACGCTCGCGACGTCGCAGGTCTTCGCGAGGTAGCCGGGCTGCCAATCGATCCGGGCGGCGCGTCGACCGCGCGCGGCGGACGCCGAGGTCGATCCCTTGAGCAGGTGCGCGAGCTCGGAGACGCAGACGGTCGGCGGGTGACGGACGATCACGTGGACCTCGTCCTCGGTGTGGCCGACCGCCACGACGTGACACGCGAGCTCGCGGGCCGTCGCACGGAGCGCGGCCGCGAGAGAGCCGTCCACCGAGGCGAGCACCGGCGCGTGACCGAGGGTCGCCCACGCGAGATGGACGACCAGCGATGCGGACGCGTGCGCGCTCATCACCGGCCGCGGCACGTCGAAGTCGAGACCGTCGGAGCGCTTCGCGCGGACCTCGTCCAATTGAATCAGGGTCTTCATCACGTTCCTCCTTCAGTCCTTCAGCTGCCCGGCGGCGCAGCCCGCCCACTCGCCCCACGTCCACACGCGGGCGCCGCTCGCGGTCTTGCCGCAGCGATCCTTCGCGTCGGTGATGCCATCTCCGTCGCCGTCCGCTCCACCCCACGGCCCTGCGTCGCGGCGCTGTCCGCCTGCGCAGCCGACCCACTCGCCCTCGGTCCACACGTTGGCGCCGGACGCGGTCTTGGTGCAGACGTCGAGCGCGTCGGGGACACCGTCCTGATCCGCGTCCCCGCCGCTCGGGGGCGGAGGATCCGCGTCCGGTGTCCCACCGCCGCCCGCGTCGGGCGGTCCGGCGTCGGGCTCCTCCGGCACGACCGCGTCTCCGAAGAGCACCTCGTTGGTGAACGATGTGCCGAAGAGCTTGCGGGCGAACGCGCGCCACGCCTCGGCGTCGGGTGAGGTCTTCATCTTCCCGTAGTACGCGTCCTGCTCCGCCCACTTGAAATCGGGCATGACGGCGCCCACGCGGTAGAGCGTCATCGCGCGACGCGTGTTCCACGCCAGGAACTCGCGGAACTGCGCGTTGGTCTCGAGGTACGTCGGATCGTTCTTCTCGACCGCCATCGCGGTCGCGATCGCATACACCGTGAACTCGAGCTGACCGTTCACGCCGTCGCGCCAGCCGCCCTTCCACAAGCCGCGCTTCACGAGGTCGGTGCCGACCGCGCCGCCGTTCACGTACGCGTTCCACTCGTCCCAGACGTAGAGCGGCGTGTCGTCCCACGCGGTCTGACCGGTGATGTAGAGCGAGTACCGCGACCCCCGCAGACTCGCCGGCACGAACTGCGCGACCGCGCTCTTGCGCATGTTCGGCTCGACGACGAGCACGCCCTTGTCCTCGAGCGCATAGAAGCCGTTCGCGCGCTTGCCGGTCTTGTTGAAGTAGTTCCGGATGTGCGCGTGGATGCCGTGCGACGTCTCGTGGCCGTGGGTGATCTTGTCGGCGTCGCGGTACTGCGTCCCGTACTGCGAGGGGAGGTGGTTCTCGATGTCGGTGAGGACCGGTCCCCAGCTCCCGTCGGAGAGCGTCTTCGTCGCGGGGAACGCGAGCCACTCGACGTTCTCCCCGGGCTTGCCCTTCCAGCTGAACGCCGACTGCGAAGCACGCGTCGGCGGCTCGGGCGCGCCGTTGGAATACGGATCGTCGTCCGGCGACGGAGCCGGCATCCCCGAGCCGTCGGCGCACGCCGAGACGAGGGAGAGGACGAGACAAGCGATCGGCAGGTAGGGCTTCATCGGACGATCCATGTGCGAGGTGGGCATGCGAACGGGCGAGGCGGGGCGAGGGGCACGGGCTTCGGTCTCGGTGTGCGCATTGGATTCGCGCGCACGCGTCAGCCGCCGTTCTTCACGAGCACGGCGTCGAGCTCGGGGATCGAGGTCGCACCCGCGTTGGTGCCGGACCACGTCCGCACGACCTTCATGGTCCTCGTGTCGATCACCAGGTTGAAGGGGAGCCCCGCGCCGTTCTTCAACGTGACGCGATTGGCGTCCGCGACGATGTCGAAGTTCACGCCGGAGTAAGCGATCCATGCGTCGACGGTCGACTGCTTCGCCGGCGCTCCGGAGTTGTCCTCGATCATCGAGGTGAGGAATCGCCCGCCGCGCGCGGCGTACTCGGCGCTCATCGCGACGAGATCCTTCGCCTCCTCGCGGCAAGCGCCGCACCACGACGCAGACACCGTCACGAGGAGACCGCGGATGCCGCGGCTGCCGGTGGGATCGAAGTAGTCGCGCATCGTGATCGTCGACCACGCGCCGGTGCCGCCCCGATATCCCGAGAGCGACGCGTTCGGCATCACCGCGCCGACCGAGAGCCCGTACGGGCCCGCCGGGTACGTCGGTGCGGCCGCTGCATCGTCGGCAGCGGGCGGCGGGGGCGCGCCGCCGTCGCTCGCGGGTGGGGGTGGGGCACCGCCATCCGCCGATCCAGAGGGCGGAGGCGCACCACCGTTCTCGTCGGGCGGCGGAGGTGCGGGCTCGGGCGCGGTCTCCGGATCGGGATCGGGGAGATCGTCGCCAGGAGGCGCGGTCCCGCCGCTCGCAGCGCCGCCCGAAGGCTGCGTCGGCCGCGGGGCAGGGCCTTCGATGTCACCGACCGCGAGACAGCTGACGGACAGGAGCGAGAGGGCCGCGACGCAGCAGAGCGCGCGGTTCACGGCGACACCTGGATCAC
>JBKJQC010001145.1:0-3044 GCA_046593995.1 Polyangiales bacterium | reverse complement strand
GCACGCGTCGATCGGAACGTGAGCTCGCCGACTTCGTCGAGCAGGCGCACCCGCGCCGACTGAGCGTTGACCTTCAGCACGACGGCGTCGATGCGCGATCGGGCGACGACGTCCGGGCCGCGAGCATCGGCCTCGAGCCTGAGGAGCTCCGCACGGGCTCGCATCACGTGCTGACGAGCGGTCGTGTACGAAGCGCCGGTCTTCTGCTGCCGATCGCGGATCAGTTTCTTCAGATCACTCTGGGCGGTCATCGTGGAACTCCTCGCTCCGCGCCACCTCGGTCCCCGCCCTCGGCTGCGCAGCACGAGAGGGCACACGACGAACGAACCGGAGGAGTCGACTCCCCTTTGCCCCGGCGAGGGCTCCAGCGGGGGCGGAACCATCGGGGTTCGGCGTCGGTACCGCCGTCAGCGAAGCCTCGCGCAGCGACGCGCGGGTCGTCAAGAGTCGACCGCGGCGTTGCGGAAAAATCGGCGTTCGCCGCCGGATGCGGCCTGTCGGTGGTCGGAGCCGCGACTCCACCGGGAGCTGCGCGTCGCAGGGCCCCATCCGGCGCGCAGCTCGGCATCGCGCTCGGCGGCTCGTCGTTCCGCCACTACGGTGGTGTATTGATACGCCCAAGAGAGAAACGAAGAGCGCCGAGACGCCCAAGGCTCGTACTTTCGGGACTTGCGTGCGGCGCTCGCCATCGGGTCGAGTGACCATGAGCCAGCTGCGTCCAGCACCGGAAGTACCCGTCGAGCGCGTCGCCGCGCGACCGGTGGCCTCGTGAAGAAGCCGCCGCGCAACAAGACCGCCCTCGCGATGAAGCCCTCGAGCGCGAGCCTTGAGGGCGCCTTGTTCGTGCGCGTCGTCGAGATCATCGAGGCGGCGCGCGGGCACGTCGCGCGCTCGGTGAACACGGCGATGGTCCAGGCCTACTGGCTGATCGGACGCGAGATCGTCGAGGTCGAGCAGCACGGCGCGAAGCGCGCGGGCTATGGCGAGCGCGTGATCGAAGGGCTCGCCGAGCGGCTCGCGGCGCGGATCGGCAAGGGCTTCAGTGTGCCGAACCTCCGCAACATGCGGCAGTTCTACCTCATCTATCGCGAGGGCTCGGCACTGCCTGAAGCGATGGCGGCCGCCACGAATCGCTCGGCGCTGCCTAGCGATTCCGCGTCGAAGAAGATCCGCTCGGCAGTGCCTAGCGAATCACGTGGGACGGCCGTCTTTCCGCCGTACCTCGGTTGGACCCACTACCTGCTCCTCATGCGCGTCGCGAGCCCCACCGCCCGCGCGTTCTACGAGATCGAAGCCGCACGCGAGAGCTGGTCGAGCCGAGAGCTGGAGCGGCAGATCGCGTCGCTCCTCTTCGAGCGCCTGGCGAAGAGCCGCGACAAGGAGAAGGTGCTCGCGCTCGCGCGACGCGGACACCTGCTCGAGGGGCCCGCCGACGTCGTCAAGAACCCGTTCGTGCTCGAGTTCCTCGACCTCGACGAACGGTCCCACTGGCGTGAGCGCGACCTCGAGCAGGCGATCATCGATCGCCTCGAGGCGTTCCTTCTCGAGCTGGGCAAGGGATTTTGCTTCGTCGCGCGGCAGAAGCGCGTGACGCTCGAGGGCGATCACTTCTACGTCGACCTCGTCTTCTACAACCGCCTGCTCCGCTGTTTCGTGCTCGTCGACCTCAAGCTCGGCAAGCTCACGCACCACGACCTGGGCCAGATGCAGATGTACGTGAACTTCTTCGACCGCTTCCAGCGCGCGGAACACGAGGCGCGCACCATCGGTATCGTCCTCTGCTCCGAGAAGAACGACGCGATGGCGAAGATCACCCTGCCCGAGAACAACGCACAGATCCTTGCCGCGCGTTACCAGATGTACCTGCCGACGGAGGAAGAGCTGCGCGCCGAGCTGGCGCGCGAACGCGAGGCCGTCGAGCGCACCCTGCGCCTCGTGGCGAGTGCCAAAGGAGGTAACAAGGGCACGGAGTCGTCGCGATGAGACGACCACCTGCGAATCCCGATTCCGCGCGCAGCGACGTCGACGCGGCGCTCGCAGCCTTGTCCGCCGACGCCCTCCGCGAGGTCGCTCGCGAGATGCTGCTCGAGCTGGATGACAAAGCTCGCAGCAGCATGATCAACTCCCTGATCCAGCGAGCGGTTCGCAGCGGCTCGGGGTGGGTACCGGCGGCGCTCAGCGACGACGAGGTCGCCGCGGCACTTGCCTTCGCGAGAGCGGCCGAGCGAGTCGGGCACGCCGTTCCTTCCGAGGTGGACAAGCACCTTCGCCGCGCTTCAGGCGCATTCCTCCGGAAGGACTACGCCGCCGCCCACCGGATCTTCGGCGCGCTGCTGCGACCCATCGGTGACGGAGAGGTCGACCTCGGGCAGCAAGAGATGGTCGACGAGGTGCTCGGCGCCGACACCACCGAGTGCGCAGCGCAGTTCGTCGTGTCTGCGTACGTGCTATCGCCCCCCTCACAGCGCGCCGCCGCAGTGCGCGCCGCGATCGACGAGGTGCAGGGGATCGGCCACTTCTGGGAGCCCCTCCGTGAGCTGGAGCGCGTGGCCGTGGAGCCGCTCCCGGGCCTCGATGACTTCCTTCCCCGGTGGCGCGCTGTCGTCGCGCAGAAGCCCTCGGGTGAACGCAACCGCGACTACGACACGCAGGAGGACCGATGGCTCCGCGAAGTCGTCCAACGCCTCGAGGGCTCGAACGGGCTGGCGAAGATCGCGCGAACGACGAAGCGCGCCGACGATCTCCGTGCATGGTGCAAGAGCCTGGTCGACGCTGGCGACTGGAAAGCCGCGCTTCCGGCGTTCGAGGAGGCCGCCGCGCTCGTGGCAGACAAGGACTTCGCGCGAGGCGAGCTGCTCGACGGCGCCGCGCTGGCCGCGCA
This sequence comes from Polyangiales bacterium, assembly GCA_046593995.1. Taxonomy (GTDB): domain Bacteria; phylum Myxococcota_A; class Polyangia; order Polyangiales; family JADJMO01; genus JALHOE01. The sequence goes on along the minus strand of JBKJQC010001145.1, from coordinate 163 downwards.
GAACCTCGGTCGCAAAGACCTGTCCGCGTGGCTCGAGCGGGCGTGGCGCGCCGGTCCGAGCACGATGCGGCTTCGTCGCTGGCTCGGTTCGACGAGGAGCAAGCCCGCCTTGCGGAAGCGCGCCGCGGCGGCGCTCGAAGCGTGCCCAAAGCAAGCGGCTCGC
>JBKJQC010001090.1:0-4628 GCA_046593995.1 Polyangiales bacterium | reverse complement strand
CGGACCAGCAACGCAGTGCAACGGCAAGCCCGACCTCGTCCCGACGGTCATCGGCTCGCACACGAGCGTCGCCGTCACGAAGGACGGCGTCATCTGGGTCGCCGGCTACAACGAGGGTGATCCCTCCGGCGGCAGCACCGAGGACTTCCTCGGTGACCTCGTGGTCGGCCAGTGGAACAAGGAGAAGTCGGCGGTCGCCTGGCAGGTGATCGACGGCGTCCCGAAGCCCGCCGAAGGCACCGAGCTCACCAAGAACAGCTGCGGGTTCCGCGGCGGCGTGACCGAACAGGGGGACGACGTCGGCCAGTACACCGCGATGGTGCTCGACAGCGCGGGCAACCCGCTCGTCGCGTACTTCGATCGCACGAACGGCGCGCTCCGCGTCGCCCGCTTCGACGGCACGACGTGGTCGACCCACGACATCGATGCGCAGGCGAAGGGGTGGGCCGGCAAGTTCAACGTCATGACGACGGCGAACGGCAAGCCGGTGATCGCCTACCAGTCGATCGAGCCGGCCACCGGCGGCTACACCAAAGCGAAGATCCGCGTCGCGAAGGCGCAGACCGAGTCCCCCACGACCAAGGGTGACTGGGCCATCGAAGACGCCGTCGTCGAGGACAAGACGCCGTGCATGCCGGAAGTGTGCGCGAGCGGCCAGAAGTGCCTGGTCGGCGAGATCGACAAGTACGATCCGGTCTGCGCCGCGACGACCACCGGTTGCATGCCCGCATGCGGGGACGGTGTGGCGTGCGTGAAGGACAAGACCGGCGCGACGGCCTGCGGAAAGACGCGCGGCGTGCTCGGGATCTACGTCAACGCGATCGGCAGCGCCCTCGCGATGGCGTCGACCTCGACCGGCGAGCTCGGCATCGCCTTCTACGACCGCGTGCACGGAAACCTCCGCGGCACGTCGAACAAGGGCGGCAAGTGGACGACGACGCCGGCGTCCGCGCCCATCGACGGATGGACGGGCGACGCCGCCAAGAACGCGACCACCGGTGACCGCGGCCTCGGCGTGACGCTCGCGATCGACGCGACGGGCAACTGGCACCTCGCCTACGCCGATGGGATCAAGGAGTGGATGCTCTACAAGTTCATCCCTGGCGGCGACTTCACGAAGGGCGCCGCGCCGGTCACCGTGGACGACGGCACGAACGCCGACGGCAGCGCAGCGACCGCGTTCAAGGACGGCCAGCACCTGGTCGGCGAGAACGCGCAGCTCTCGGTCGACGGCACCAACGTGAAGATCGTCTACCAGGACTCGACGGCGGGGACTCTCCGCTGGGCGAAGGGGCCGGGCGGTGCCGGAGCGATGGCGCCGACGTTCAAGCGCGGTGTGATCAAGCAGGACGGGTTCGCCGGCTTCTGGCCCCGCTTTGCCGGCAAAGAAGTGTTGAACTTCTACCGACTGCGGGGCTTCACGACGCTCGCGGACGGCACCGACGGCGATCCGGTCATCGTCGGCAACGTGCGCGCCGTCACCCTCCCCTGAACGCTCGCCGCGAGGGTCTACGGTCTACGGTCTACGGTCTACGGTCTCGACACCGTGAGCCGTGAGCCGTAGACCGTGAGCCATCCATGACCGCGAGGGTCTACGGTCTACGGTCTACGGTCTACGGTCTCGACACCGTGAGCCGTGAGCCGTAGACCGTGAGCCATCCATGACCGACGCACTGTGGGCGCGCATCGATCGTGAGCTGAACGCGATCGAAGAGGTGCAGTCGAGGAAGGTCATCGACCTCGCGCGTCGCATCCTGCCGAACCTCACCGCCGAGGACATCCGCAACCCGCACGACTTCCCCGAGCTCGGCGATCCCGACTGGCAGTACGAGGACGGAGTGCTCGCGGGCATCCAGTCCGTGCGCATCGCGCTCCGGGCGATGAACCATCGCGAGACCGACGCGGCCGTCTCCCCCCCGAGCCCTTCTCCGACCAGTGAGCGATGAAGAAGAAGCCACCGCCGGAGACACCGAAGCCACAGGCCGCGCCGAAGTTCCGTCCTATGGAGCAGCAGCTGAAAGAGCTCGCCGCCCGTGCGAAGGAAGAGGCGCGCGCGAAGGAGGCGGCCGCGAAAGAGGCCGCGAAGAAGGGACAGGTTGCGCCGAAGAACGCGAAGGCTGCGCCGACGAGAGAGCCGCCGAAGGCCGCGGCCCCTGCCCCGCGCACGAGCACGCTCACGAAGGAGGAGCAACGCGAGCTCGAGCTCCTCGACAAGTCGCACAACGACGAGTTCTTCTTCAACCGCATGATGATGGGCGTGCAGCCCCTCGGAGACGATCAGCGCGGGCGCGTCACGACGGCGCCGAAGCTCCCGAAGCGCGAGCCGAAGCCGCTCCCGATGCGCGATCCCGACGACGACGTCCGCGACCACCTGATGAACCTCGTCGAGGGCGGCGCGCGCTTCGAGGTCACCGACGACGGCGTCCGCCTCGAGGGCAAGCGCATCGATCTCGGGGACGGGACGATGCGTCGCCTGCGCCGCGGCGAGCTGCCGATCGACGCGCGGCTCGATCTGCACGGAAAACGCTCGGACGAGGCGCGCGACGCGCTCGAGGCATTCCTCGCGGACCGTCGACGAAGGCGCGATCGCACCGTGCTCGTGATCCACGGCCGCGGCGATCACAGCCCGGCCGGGATCGGCGTGCTGCGCGGTGAGATTGCGGCGTGGCTCTCTCAAGGACGCTCGTCGCAGCACGTCGCTGCGTTCGCGACGTCGCGCGAGGAAGACGGCGGTAGCGGCGCGCTGTACGTCCTGCTTCGTCCCTGAAGACCGTCCCTGGAGCTCGAAGGAGCGCCGGTTTCGCGCCGGGAGGGGACGCTTCGCGTACCATCGGATCTCGAGCGCACAACGCGATGGCCAGCCAGAACGATCAGGCGCTCCGAGCGCTCCTGGGGATGCGCATCGTCGCATCGTCCGGCGACTCGTACGACATCCACACGCTCCTCGGCGAAGGCGGCATGTCCGTCGCGTTCGGCGCGACGCGCTGGGGTGCCCTCGGCACGACCCCGGTCGTCGTGAAGGCGCTTCGTCCGAGCTTCATCCAGGAAGCGGGGCCGCGCGCCAGGCTCTCGTTCCACAAGGAGGCGACCGCGCTCCAACGCCTGAACGATCGCGCGCCGCCGACTCCATTCGTGGTGCGCCTGCTCGACATCGGCGGCGTCAGCGTCACCACGCTCAAGGGCGCCTGCGACGTGCCCTGGATCGCCGTGGAGTTCGTCGACGGCGGCGACGAAGGCACGACGCTCCGACAACGCGTCGAAGGGACGCTGCAGGCGACGAAGTTCGGCTTCGACGTGCGGCGCGCGCGACGCTTGGTCGAGTGCCTCGCGAGCGGGCTCGGCGCGATCCACGGCGCGGGGATCGTCCACCGCGATCTCAAACCGGACAACGTGCTCTGCTGCGGGCGTGGCGTCGACGAGCTGTGGAAGATCGCCGACTTCGGGATCGCCGGCGGCCCGGCGTTCGAGGCGACGTTCGGCGCGGGCGTCGGCAGCATCGGGTATGCACCGCCGGAGCAGATCGGCAACGACACCGGCGCGATCGGCCCCTGGTCGGACGTCTTCGCGCTCGCGGCGGTGACGTTCTACGCGCTGACGGGCGACCCGTATCTCTCGCTCGGCTCGGTCGATGGCCCGCCGAGCTCGCGCGGCGCGAACCTCAAGCGCAAGCGACTGATCGACGCCCCGACGGTCGATCCCACGCTGCGCGATCGTCCCGCGGCGTGCGCTGCGCTCGACGAGCTCCTCGAGCGCTCGACCGCGTCGCGTCCGGAGCAACGTCCGACGAGCGCCGCGTTGTTCGCCGCGTCCGCGCTCGGGTGCCTCGAGATGGATGGCAACACGAAGTTCCATCAGGAGGCCTTCGCTCTACGGAAGAAGCGGCTCACGTCCGAGAGGGGACGGAGCGCGTACGGTCAGTGGCGCTGGTCGGTCGCATGTCGACCCGCGCACGATCGCATCGTGCGCAGCGTCGCGTGGAACAGCGACGGCCGATGCCTCACGGCGACCGCGACCGGCCTTTCGTTCTGGACGGGGAGCGAATGGCAGGATCTCACCCCGTCGCTCGGCCCATCCCCACCGGAGCTCCGCTTCGTCCGCCGTCTCGCGCCCGGTGAGTGGCTCATCGGCGGGGACGACGGCGCGCTCTTCGTCCTCGGCCCGCGCGGCGTTGCACCGCTCGCGAGGGGGCCGCAACACCTTCGCTCGGTGCAGCTCGCGAGCGGTGACCTCCACGACATCGCGCTCTTCGTGCTCGGCGGCCCGGCCGCGCCCCCGCAGCTCCAGTGCTCCGTGCACGGACGATGGCTCCGTGCGATGCCGCTCGACGACGTGGCCTACGTCAGCGCGATCGCGCGCTACTCCGACGAGAAGTGGCTCGTCGTCGGCCGAGATCGCGTCGGCGGCGGATACGCCGCGCTGTGCGCGCCGCTCGACTGGAACGTCGAACGACTCGCATATCAAGGCGCGGCGCTGCTCTCCTGCGCTGCGCAGCCGGAGCTCGGCATGGCCCTGGCGACGGGGGTCGACGGCTCGGTGCTCTGGGTGGACGGCGGCGAGATCCGCGCGAGCGGCAACACCCGGTACCCGAGCGCGGCGTGCGCAATCGATTCCACCGATCGAGCGTGGGT
>JBKJQC010001023.1:0-5634 GCA_046593995.1 Polyangiales bacterium | reverse complement strand
GTGTCGATGTACCCCGTGCGGCCGGGCCCTCCGGACTGCAGCGGGATGAATTGGCAGCGCCCGCTCGGGCTCTTCAGCATCGCCTCGCCGAGCGGCTCGTGCTGCAGCTCGTGGGGACACTCGACGAGGAGCGTGCCGCCGGACGGATAGAACGCGTAGCACACCGTCTCGTGACGGCGGATCACCGTCGGCGCCTCGTCGCGCGTCGGCGCAGTGATCGGCGGATCGGGGAGCACCTTCGGCGGCGGCGGGTTGGCCGAGGCCTCGCTCGTCACGCCGAGCGCCAGAGCCGCGGGGCCCGCCTTGGTCATCACCGACACGAAGGCTCGTCGCATCGACGTCGACGCCCTCGAGAGAGAAGCCACGCTTGTCAGCGCTTCTCGGCCAGGATCAGGATGCGCGGCGACTCGGCGCCGAAATAGGTACCGGGCGTCGACGTGTCGCCGCTCGCCTCGGCCACGCGGAAGCCGCACTCGTGGAGCAGCTTGCCGAGCTCGTGGAGCGCGTAGAGGCGGATCGAGTAGTCGATCTCGCGGTGACGGCCGTCCTCCATCATCATCGTGCGCTTCACGACGAGGCGACTGTTGATGCCGTTGAGGTTCGCTTCGTCCATGCAGACGCAGCCATCGCCCTCGAACCAGACCATCGAGGGCGCGCGCGGCGCGATGTAGTCGCGGTTCACGACGTCGAGGAGGAAGCGGCCTCCGCGACGGAGCGCGCGGTGGATCTTCTGCACCACCTCGGCGTTCTTCGCGTCGTCGAAGTAGCCGAACGAGGTCCCCCAGCAGTAGATGCCGTCGAACGCCTCGTCGAAGGTCAGGTCGCGCATGTCTCCCTGGAGGAAGTTGATGCGCTGGTTCTTCTCCGATGCTTCGTCGGCGGCGCGCGCGAGCATCGAGAGCGAGAGATCGATCCCGATGACCTCGTAGCCCCGGCCGGCGAGCGCGACGGCGTGCTCACCGGGGCCGCACGCGAGATCGAGGATCGTCGCGCCCTTGTCGCAGCCGAGGGCGTCCTCGATGAAACTGACCTCGCGATCGAGGAAGCGTCCGTCGACCTTCGGGCAGGCGCGCGCGTAGTCGTCGTTGAAGAGCTCCTCGAACCACTGCCGCTTCTTCTTCCGCATGTCGGCGGCGGCGTTTTCGCCGGTCGTCGAGAGCGGATTCACGGCGGGCGCGGCGACGGATGAAATGGCGGCGCCCTGTTGCGGGGCTCCGCTGGCCGCGCTGGCGGCGGCCGCGACGACGATGCTCGGCTGCGAGTCGTGCTCGCGCGACTGCGGCGGCGCGGAGGGGAGCGTGTGACCGACCGGCGGGGCCGACGTCGGCTGCGCCTGCGCCAGCGGCGGCGCGGCCTGGAGCGTCGGCTGCGAGATCACGCCGACGCCGGGCATCGGCGGCACGTCGACCTTCGAGCCCTTTCGCGGGGGAGCCGGCGGCGCAGACACCGCGCGGCGCGACGGAGAGAGATCCTTCTCGACGACCTCGAGCTCCTCGCCGTCGAGCGATTCCTCCGTGGACGCGGGGCCTCCCTCGGCGGCCGGCGTCTCTTCGTCGGAGACGGCGATGTCGATCCCGCCCTCGAAGTCTTCGCGGTCGAGGAGCGCCAGCGCCTCGCGGACCTGAGCATCGAGGTTCGGGTTCGCGATGGGGGCCGCAGCGGCCCTTGCGGCGTCCGCAGGTGAAGGGGCGCTGCGGCTGTCGGTGATGACGGGCGCAGCCACCGGCGCCGCAGCGAGACGGACGTCGCTCGTCGGCACGTAGACGGGATTCGGCCCCGTGCGCAGACGCATCGGCTCCGAGATCGGCGAGCTGCCGGTTGCCTGCGGTACGGGCGCCGGCGGCATCTGCGCGGGGGGCATCTGCGCGGGGGGCATCGGCGCGGGCGGGACGGCGTGCGACGGCGCGTGCGGCGGGTTCGACGACGAGATGACGTGCGACGGCGACGTGCCGCCGATCGAGATGATCGGCGACGACGTGACGCTGCGTCCGAACTGCTGCTGCGGCGCGCTCGACGGCGTCGAGCTCGTCGGGCTCATCGGCGGCGGCGGCGCCGAGCGACGCGCACCATCCTGACGTGAGCTCGGGGGCGCGCCGGGGATGGCGTCGTCGGGCACGCGGATGCCGCGCTTGGCGCGTCGAGCCGCGCGGTCGCGCGCGCTGCCGAGGAGCTCCGCAGCCGAGGGCCTCCGCTCGCTCCCCGGATCGGACGTGCGGTCATCGTCGGCCGAGCCATCGAGGCGCGACATCAAGCTGTCGACGTCCGGCGGATCGGACGTGGGCTTGCGGACGGGACCTTCCGCGCTCACGAGGTGCTCCCGTTCTTCTTGGCGCGACTTCGATCGTGCGCCACCGCGAGCGCTTGACCGTAGCTCACGTCGCCGGGCACGCGCAGGAAGCGCTCGAAGTGCGTGGGCGGGACGACCAGCACGACCGTCGAGCCGAGATGGAACTTCCCGAGCTCGTCACCGCGCGCGATGGTGCGCGAGATGAAGTGCTCGCCCTGGACGTCCGCTTGATCGATGCCGACCACCGTCATGCGGCCGACGATCATCGCCCCGACGAGGATGACCGCGCACCGTCCCCAATGCGGAGACTGGACCTCGCAGACGACGCGGCGATTCTTCACGAACAGACCAGGGACGTGCTCCTCCCCTATCCGATTCACCGGGTAGCGGTCGCCGTCGATCGCCCACACCCGCGTGATCGTGCCCGAGATGGGGGCATGGACGCGGTGGTAGTCGCGCGGGGAGAGATAGACGACCGAGAACCCGCCGCCCGAGAGATCGCGGGCGAAACCCGGATCGCCGACGAGCTCTTCCAGCGTGTAGGGCTTTCCCTTCACCTCGATGATCCCGCGCGCGTCGGCGCGACCGAGGTCGACGACGCGACCGTCGGCGGGTGACACGAGCGTCTCCTCGCCGCCGTCGATCAAGCGCGCGCCCTCGCGGAGCTTCCGCGTGAAGAACGCGTCGAACGACGTGTACGGCGCGCCGGTCGGACACGCCTCGTCCATCCGTACGTCGTAAGCGCGGCTGTACGCCGTCACGATGGCCTTCATCACCGGCGCGGGGACCTGCGCCTCACACAACGCTCCCATCGCGCGACTGATCGCGTTCCGCGGAAGGACGCGCAGGATCTGCGCGGCTGCGAACGTCATCACGCCCATGCAGATGGGATTCCTCGTCGAGGCACGTACTCAACTCCGCGGTGACGCTGCACCCGAACCGCCCCGTGACCGCCGGAGGAGAGAACGTACCCACGCGAGATCAGGAGATCTCGGTCGGAGGAGCGTCCGCGTTCCAGCGGAGACGATCCTACGGGGGGCGGTCGAGCAGGGTCAATCTTGTCCCATCCGCGGGAGATGGCGAGCACGGGCTGCCTCACAAAGGCCTTTTACGGCCGCGTCGAGCCACCCTTCGAAGGGGGCGGCCCCGGCCGGCACGTCCGCCCAGGTGCACACGGTCTCCACCGTGAGGGGGTCGTGGGCCACCGCGATCGCATGGGCATCCGAGATTTCCTGGGGTTTCACGCCTGAGGCGGAGCCCGTCTGCGTCCAGAGGGTGCGGAGGACATCCCCCCGTACGGCCCACCATTGGCCGAGGTCACCCACCAGCGTCCTCGGATCGAGCACCGCCTTCGCCCCGGTGGGGTCACCGTCCAAGAGCCGGGCGCGGGCGATCCAGGCAGTGATCATCGGATCGCCGACGTGCCCGCCGGCCAGGGGATCGAGCCGGGTGCGGGCCGCCTTGACGTGGTCTCGCGACAGCAGGAGCTGGCCGAGGCGGAACGCGCGCGTCGTTTCGCGCTCGAGCTTCATCTCGGCCTTCAGCGCTTCCTTCGACTTCGGCTCGTCGAGGCCGAGCTGCTCGGGGAGCTTCGCCTTCTTGCTCTTGACCCACGGCTGCCAGATGCCGTTCCAAGTCGCGAGGTCCTTCCCCGTCACGTCCTTCAACGCTCCGTCCGTGTCGAGGCCGCGCGCGTAGGCCTTCACGAGCTTCAGGAGCACGTCGTGATCGGTCGGCGCGTTCGGCTCGCCCGCGCGATCGCCGGCGATGAAGCGCACGAAGCTCGTGACCTCCGCGTAGGCGACCATCGCCTGGGTGGCCGAGGGGAGCAGCGCGATCGACGGTCCGAGCTTGTGGAGCTCGAGCGCGAGGGGAGTGCCGTCTGGGGCCTTTCTCTCGAAGCCGACGGCGGCGATCGCGTCCGGCGAGAGCACGTCGTCGGTCGGCAGCGCCACGCGCCAACGCGTCTCCTCGCGCTTCGCGACGCCTTCCTGCAGCCACAGCGGCGCGCGATCGAGCGTGCCGCGCGAGAGGGCGAGGTGGGTGAGCTCGTGGGCGAGCGTGTCGCGCCACGCGTATCCGAGCGACGGCGCGCGCGGGGAGACCATGATCACGCGACCGAACTTCGCGATTGCGACGGTGCCGGTCTTCCGCGCAGCCTCCCAGGGGAGACCGGTGAGCGCCGAGAGCGACAGCTGGTCGCGCACCACGTCGACGCGTGTCGGCTTCGGCATCTCCACGCCGAGATCGCGCGCGAGGACCTCCCGCTGCTTCGCGACGGTCTCGCCGAGGAGCGACGCGAGGGGCGCGTCCGCCTCGTCCTGGAAGCGCACCTCGACGTCGTGCACGGTGTCCTTGACCGTGATCGTCGCGGCCATCGCCCGCATGCAGTCGCGCGCGACGTTGAGGAGCGCGCCGGCGTCTTTCTCGTCCTTCTGCACGTTCGGCGGCCCGAGGCGCTTGGCCGCCTCGTCGCAGTCGCCGAGGTAGAGCGCGAGGCGCCCGTGCTGGAGCGCGACCGACGATTTCGCAGCATCGAGCGGCGCGAGGAGCCCCTTGGCCTTGTCGAGATCCATCGCGGTGATCGCGTCGGCCGCGCGACCGAGATTGTCTCCCAGATCGAGCCCCGCGGAGCTCCTTTGCGGAACGAGCGCCATCGCGAGAGAGCCGAGGAGGACGACGCGAAGGCGCATCATTTGATGAGATCCTCGGCGTAGCGCTTCACGGCGTCCTTCAGCTTCGGCGAGTTCGCTCCTGTCCCGAGCTTCTCGAGCACGCGCTTCTGGAAGGCCTCCGGACCCTTGTGCTCGTCGGCCTTGGGGATGTCGAGCTTGGCGTCGGGATCCATCTCCTTGTTGTTGCCGTCGTCGTGCGGCTGCCCCTCGGGCGCACCGCCGCTCCGGGCCTCGTCGCGCGCCTTCTCGAGGAGGCGTTGCGCCTCCTTCTGCAGCTCGAGCGCCTTCTCGCCGTCGCCTTGCTCGAGCTTCTCGCCGGCCTCTTTCATCTTCTTGCCGGCCTGCTCGAGGAGCTCCTTCACGTGCTCGGGGAGCGGCGACTTCTTCTCGCTCTCGCCGCTCATGTCCTGCGCCTTGTCGGAGAGCCCCTTCTCGCGCGGTGCGACGGTCTTGAGCTTGTCCTTCGCCTTCTCGCTCGCGGCCTTGCGCAGCTTCTTCAGGATGTCGTCGATCCACTCGATCTGCTTCTGCACCTCGGTGCCGACCCCATCGAGCTTCTCGTCCGCGCCGGGGACGACCCACGCGCGATCGCGCGCTTCCTCGACGGCCTTGAGCGACGAGTCTCCCCGCTCGCGCGCGTCGCCGAGCTGCAGCTTCTCGAGCGAGTCGGCC
>JBKJQC010000702.1:0-3604 GCA_046593995.1 Polyangiales bacterium | reverse complement strand
GTGGCTTCCGGGATCCACGCGTCGCCGCGCGCGAAGAGGAACAGCGTCGGCGCCGTGAGGCGTGAGACGGCGTCGAGCGGGCGCACCTGCTCGATGACGACGTCGGTGCGCTGCTCGTTGGCTTCTCGGAACGCAGACACCAACGCATCCCCCGCGCGTACGAACTTCGCGCGCACCGCGATCGCTTCGGTGAGCGTGTCGTACGGCGAGTCGATCACGGCCGCCTTCGCTTCGCGTCCCGCGAGCAAGTACGCCGCCGCACCCATCGAGAAGCCGACGTAGGAGACCGGCCCCGAGAGCGTGCTCGCCCACGTCATCGCGGCGCGAACGTCGCGCGCCTCTTCGAGGCCGATGGTGATGCGGCGTCCTTCGCTCCGGCCATGCGCCCGGAAGTCGATCAGCAGCGTGCGCAGCTTCGACGCCGCGAGCGCGGGAGCAAGCGAGGCGAGCTGTCGGCGATCGTCGCGGTAGCCGTGTCCCACGACGACGGTCCCGCGCGCGTCCTCCACATCGTGGAGCCAGCCGCGGAGGACGATGCCGTCTTCGCTCGCGAGCTCCACCTCGCGCATGTCCCCACGTGTGAACCGCCGCTTCAGGAACACGCGACGTGCGGGGAGCGACACGGCCCACGCAGCGATTGCGCCCAGCCGCCCTGCCACCGTTCCGCGGAGCGCCATGCCGCTCCGGATGGTAGCTTGAAGGCTCCTTGATCTCCCGGACGTCGCTCCTCTTTTCCCTCGCGCTCTTCACCGGTGGTGCTGCCTGCAGCTCGGAGGCGGAACCGTCCGCGACACCACCTGCGGACGCCGCTCCGTCCGACGACGCCGAGATCGACGCCGCTCCGCCGCGCTGCACGCCGGAGCGCACGAGCGCCGATCGGCCGGACGACGCCGAGGGCGCGTATCAGGTGCGCGTGATCTACGCGATCCCGAGCGACGCAAAGGACGAGGAGCACGACGTCAACGGCCGCATCGAGCGCTCGGTCAAAGGGTGGAACGAGTGGCTCGGGAAGCAGACCGGCGGCACCAAGCTCCGTCTCGACACGTGCGACGGCAAGCTCGACATCGGGTTCCTGCGCATGTCGAAGACCGACGCCGTGATCAAGGCGAAGGGACCCTACGTCCGCGAGGCCATCCAGGCGGAGCTTCCGAGGCGCGCGAAGAAGATGTTCGCGGTCTACTACGGCGGCGGCAGCACCTACTCGTGCGGCGGCGGCGCGTGGCCGCCGGAGCTCGTGGGACACGTCGGCGCGATGTACCTCCACGGAACGCCGCCGGGGCCGATCCCGTGCGACGCCCACGAAGTCGGACGCTCGGACGGTCTCGTCGGCTACTTCGAGTTCGGCACGCTCCACGAGCTGTTCCACACGATGGGCGGCGCGGCGACGTGCGCGCCGAATCACTTCGAACGCGGCCACGTCGCGGGCGATCCTAAGGATCTCCTCTATCGCGGCGATCAGCCGTGGGCGCCTGCGCTGCTCGACATCGGCAACGACGACTACTGGAAGCACTCGAACGCGGACTGCCTCGATCTGTCGAAGAGCGTGTTCCTCGATCCGACGCCAGAAGGCGCCATGACACCTCCCGGTTGGTGAGCCTCCCGGCTGGTGAGCGTCAGACCGAGAAGACGAACTCCTCGTTCTTGACGTCGACCTTCACGGTCGTCCCCGGCTTGTAGCCCCCCTTGAGCAGCTCCTCGGCCAGCGGATCCTGGATCTCGCGCAGGATCGCGCGGCGCAGCGGGCGCGCGCCGAACCCGGGCTCGTAACCGAGGTCGACCAGTCGATCCCGCGCGGCGTCGGTGAGCGAGATCTTGAGCTCGCGATCGACGAGCAGCTTCTCCAGCTTGCGCAGCTGGATCGCCGCGATGCCCTTGAGGTCGTCCTTGCTCAGCGCGCGGAAGACGACGACGTCGTCGATGCGGTTCAAGAACTCCGGCCGGAAGAACTTCCGCAGCTCGTCGCGCAGCACGTCCTTCAGGGCCTCGCGTCCCTCCTCGCTCTCGAAGATCTTCGGATCGGTCTCGAGGATCTTCTGCGAGCCGATGTTGCTCGTCATGATCACGACCGTGTTCGAGAAGTCGGCGAGGCGGCCGCGGCCGTCGGTGAGGCGGCCGTCGTCGAGGATCTGCAGCATGAGGTTGAAGACGTCGGCGTGCGCCTTCTCGACCTCGTCGAAGAGCAGCACCGAGTAGGGCCTCCGACGCACGGCCTCGGTGAGGAAGCCCCCCTGCTCGCTGTCGACGTAGCCGGGCGGCGCGCCGAGCAGGCGCTGCGCCATGTGCTTCTCCATGAACTCCGACATGTCGAGCCGCGTCAGCGCGAGCTCGTCGTCGAAGAGGAACTCCGCGAGCGCCTTCGCGAGCTCCGTCTTCCCGACGCCGCTCGGCCCGAGGAAGAGGAAGGAGCCGATCGGCTTCCCCGGATCGCGCAGACCGAGTCGACCGCGACGCACGGCCTTCGTCACCGCGGTCACCGCCTCCACCTGCCCGATGACGCGCGCACCGAGTCGCTCCACCATGTTGAGGAGCTTGTCGGCGTCCCCCTCGAGCATCTTGGCGGCGGGTACGCCCGTCCAGTCCTCCACGATCTTCGCGACGTCGTTCTCGTCGACGGCGTTGGTCGCGCTCGGTCCGCCTTCGCGCGACACGGCCTCTTCGGCGAGGGAAAGCCGACGCCGCAGATCGGGCAAGGTCACGTGCTCGAGCTCGCCGAGCTTGGCAAAGGCGTTCGCCTTCTTGGCGTCGTCGAGCTCCTTCTCCTTCTGCTTCACGTCGGTGCGCAGCGCCTCGGCGGCGGCGATGGCTCCCCTGCGCGAGGTCATCTTCACGCGCGCGGCCTCGACGTCGGGCTCGAGGGACTTGAGCTCGCCGTGCAGCTTGTCGTGCATCGTCCGCGAGAGACGGTCGTCGTCGTTGGAGAGCGCCGAGATCTGCGCCTTGAGCGAGTCGACGCGACGGAGCTTCATGTCGACGTCGGCGGGCAGTCCTTCGAGCTCGACACGCTTCCGCGCGGCGGCCTCGTCGAGGAGATCGAGCGCGCTGTCGGGGAGCGAGCGATCCGCCACGTAGCGCTTCGCGAGGACGACGCTCGCGCGGATCGCGCCCTCCCCGATGCGGACGTCGTGGTGGCGCTCGTAGCGGATCGCGACGCCGCGCACGATCATCTGCGCCTTCTCGACGTCCGGCGGTTCGATCTCGACGACGGTCAGGCGACGGAGGACGCCGGCGTCCTTCTCCTGGATGCGCCGCAGCCCCTCGGTCGACGTCGAGGCGAGCATCCGCACGTCGCCCTTCATCAGGGTCGGCTTGAGGAGCTCGCCGACACCACCCGGCCCGGGACCGCCCGAGAAGAGCGCCGCGAGGTCCTCGATGAAGAGGATCGACTCGGACTGATCGGCGCTCCCGCGGATCGCGAGCAGCACCGCGCGCAGGCGCTCCTCGATCTCTCCGCGGAGCTTCGCGCCGGCGATGACCCCGCCGAGATCGAGCTGGAGGATCTTCGCGTTCGCGAGGTGTCGCGGCACGTCGCCGTTGGCGATGCGCTGGGCGAGCGCGCGGATGATCGCCGTTTTGCCGACCCCCGGCTCGCCGACGAGCAGCGGGT
>JBKJQC010000563.1:0-12218 GCA_046593995.1 Polyangiales bacterium | reverse complement strand
GACGAGGTCCGCGAGGACCGCTCCGTTCAGCGCGTTGCGCGCGTCCGGGCGATGGATCGTCAGCGTGGCGACGTGGTTCTCGACCGCGTAGAGCACGACGCGCGCTTCTTGGAGCATCGCGCGGTTGTCCTCCGGTGCGCCGGCGGCTTCAACCCTGCTGGCGGAACGTGAGAGGTCACGGCACGATGCCGCCCGTCGTGATCATCCTCTTCGACCTCGACGGCACCGTGCTCACGTTCGACGGGGGCGCGCCAGGGCCGGGACGCACCGCGATGGGGCGCGCGTCGCGCGAGCTCTTCGGCGAGGACCACACCGAGGGCGTGCGCTTCGCCGGCGGCACCGATCGCGCGATCGCGCGCACGCTCCTCGAGCGCGGAGGGATGAAGGTCGACGAAATCAACATCGCGCGCCTGCTCGATGGCTATCTCGGACACCTCGGGGTCGAGCTCGAGCGACGGCGCTATCGCGCGATCGGCGACGTGGCGGCAGCGGTCTCGGCGTGTCACGCGCGTGGTGCGTGCGTCGGGCTCGCGACCGGGAACACGCGCCGCGGTGCCGCGATGAAGCTCGCGTCCGCAGGTCTGCACGACGTCTTCACCTACGACCGCGGCGGCTACGGCTGCGATCACGAGCTCCGGCCGGAGGTCGTGCGCATCGCCATCGATCGCTGCGTCGCAGTCGCTGCGCGGCACGAGCCGGTCGTCGTGATCGGCGACACGCGTCAGGACGTCGAAGCCGCGCGCGCGACCGGCTCGCTCGTCGTGGGCGTCGCCCTGAACGAGGCGACGCGGCGAGAGCTCGAGGAGTCCGGCGCGGATGCGATCGTGAGCGCGTGTTCGCCCGAGTTCGAGACGGCGTTGGTCGAAGCGATCTTCAAGGTCGCGAGCGCGCGGTGAGCTGCATCAACACTGCGGCTGCAGTCGGCACCAGCGCGGCGACGTAGAAGCTCCCCTGCGGGGTGAGCGCCAGGAGCGCGACCGCGATCGTGAGACCCAGGGCGAGCCACGGTCGCGGGCGATCGATGCCGACCGCGAGGATGATCAATGCTGCCGACAATGCGGCGACGATCGAGAGCGCGATCGGCGCCGGGATGGGAAAGAGCCCGCTGCGGAAGTGCGCGACGAGAAACACCGCGCCGACCACGCCGAGCACCGACGTGATGCCGCGCGCGACGAGCGCCACGGCCTCGAGCGGCTCCGGCTCGTCCGGGTGTGAGTCGCGCGGCTTCGCCCGGGCGACGTCCTTCAGGTACTCGTCCATCGTCATGGGACCCCCCTCTTCGTCGGGAGAATCCTTGAACCCCATGTCCACCGCGAGCAGCGACCAGCGTCGATACACGGCCCACATCAAGAACGAGATCGAGGTCCCGAGGACGAGCGCGAAGACGAGCTTCCACACGCCGTCGGGGTACGACGCGAACGGCAACGCCGGCGTGCGGCGCCCGCGCACGTCGGTCGAGCAGACGTGCCCCTGCTGATCGCCGGTGCAGCGCCATCCCATGGCGGAGGTCGTCGCCGCCACGCGGACCTCGACCTGCAACGGCACGCGCCGCGGGACGAGCGTCGACGCGAACGGCAGAGCGCGCGCGCGATACCCCCACCCGTAGGTGAGGGGCGCGGGCTCGGTGAGGAACGTGAGCCACATGGCGCGCGCCCCCTTCTCGTCGGGCGAAGGGATGGGCAAGGTGCGCCCCTCGAGCGGGAGCGCATTGCCCGTGACGTCGCGCGCGTCGACGAGACCCGCGAGCGCGGGGAGCGGACCGAGGAGCACACGGTCGGGCGCCGAGGGCTCGACCTCGAGGAAGAGCTCGTGACGGAGGAAGAGCTGCCCCTCGGCCTGCACCTCGCGCGTCTCGAGGATCGCGCGCCGCACCTTCGCGGTGGCGGGCACGACGAGCTCCTCGTCGAAGCGGAGCGTCTGGCGCTCCTTGCGGACGTGGAGACCGGCCGTCGCGAGCCCCGCGAGGACCAGCGCGATGCGGAGCTGGTTCACTCTCGAGCTCGTTCACATCCCGGCGATGGTCAGGCCGCCGTCGGCGACCAGGGTGTGTCCGGTGACGAACGAGGCGGCGTCGCTCGCGAGGAAGAGCGCGGGCCCCGCCATCTCGCTAGGCTGCGCGAACCGACGCATCGGCGTGCGCTCGGTGACGCGCGAGACCATGTCCGCGTTCTGCACGATGGCCGATGCGAACTTCGTCTCGACGAGCCCGGGGGCGAGCGCGTTCACGCGGATGTTCGACGGCGCGAGCTCGACCGCGAGGGTCTGCGTCATCGAGACGACGGCGGCCTTGGTCATCGCGTAGACGCCCTGGAGCGGCGCGCCCGCGAGCGCGACGACGCTCGCGACGTTGACGATCGAGCCCCCTGCCCCGCGATCGATCAGGTGACGCGACACCGCGCGCGCGAGCTCGAAGTACCCCTGCAGGTTCACCTCGAACGTCTTCTGCCACATGCTCGCCTCGACGGTGAGGAGCGGCCCGAAGTGCGGGTTGGTCGCGGCGTTGTTCACCAGCACGTCGACCTTGCCGTACTTCTCGATCGTCGCCGCGAGGAGCTTGGGGATCTGCGCGGGATCGCCTGCGTGGAAGGAGACGCCGTGCGCGTCACCGCCGCCGTCGCGGATCGACGCGGCGACCTTGTCGACGCCCTCTTGCTTGCGCGAAGCGACCACGACCTTCGCGCCGTGCGCCGCGAACGCGCGCGCGATGGCTTCACCGATGCCGCGCGAGCCGCCGGTGACGATCGCGACCTTGCCTTCTAGGTGGATGAGGGGCTTCATGCGGCCCGCAGGGTATCAGCCGCCGGAGTCGCGCGTGCGGCGGATGTCGATGCCGAGGCGCGCGGCCTCGCGGTAGAGCGCCTGCCGCGAGAGATGGAGCGCGCGCGCGGCTGCCGCGACCGAGCCCTTCGCGTCGACGAGCGCAGCGCGGATGCGGTCCGCTTCGTTGGCGGGATCGGCGCTCGTCGCCTTTGGCTGGAGGCGGCCTCCACGACGCGCGAGCGGGCGCACCAGGTGCTCGGGGCCGAGGCGCGGCACGTCGGGGTGCGCGGCGGCGATGCGATCGATGCACTCGACGAGCTCTTCGATCTCGCCCGGCCACGCGGCGCGGGTCATCGCCTCGTAGAGCTCGATGGAGAGACGGTTGCCGGCGACGCCGCTCTTCTCGAAGCGCTGGCGCATCAAGCAGGGGATCTCTTCGCGACGTTGTTCGAGCGAAGGGAGCTCGAGGCGATGCGCGCCGAGGAGCGGCTCGAGCTCCGCGGGGCTCTTCCACTGCGGATCGTCGGCGACCGCGAACACCGGGACGGTGCGCCGCTTGTCGAGCGCGCGCGCGACCGCAGCGATGCGTGACTCGCCGATGCGATCGACGGAACCGAGGACGACGACACCCTTGGCAGCCGCCGCTGCGACCGCGCCCTCGACCTCGTCGTCGCGGACGAGCGCGGCGAGATCGATCTCGTGCGAGCCGTCGGCGGGGAACGTCACGCCCCACGCGTCGGCGATGCGTCGGGCGACGAGCTTGCGACCCGTCCCCGAGTGTCCGGCGATGACGACGGCGCGACGCCCTTCACGCGGCTCCGCCGCGGCGCGCTCGAGCGCGGCGAACCACCCGCGGCGGCTCCGCGGCCCACGCACGAGCCCGCCCTCCTCGATGACGGCGCCCTCGTAGAGCCCGACGTCGCGCTCGACGACCAGGGCGATCGCGGCGCCGACACGGAGCAGATCGCCGTCGGCGAGCACCGTCCGCGAAGCGCGCATGCCGCTCACGTACGTGCCGGACGGGGTGCCGCTGTCGGTCACGTACATCTCCGCGGTGAGCCCCGGACCGCGCGAGACCAGCTCGATCTTCGCGTGCGACGGCGCGACACCCGGCGCGTCGATGCGCAACGACGCGTCCTCGGCTTTCCCCAGGATTCCTCCGCTCGAGACCGCACACGCCCGGATGCGTCCGGGGTGCGGAGCGAGCAGCCAGACGAAGCCAGGACCACGCTCGATCACCGGCTCGCGGGACGACGTGGGCCCCGACGTCCCGAGCGGCCGCCGCGACGCGGGGGGCGGCGGGGCTTTCGAGACTGGGCGCTTCGGATCGGTCGGGATGCTCATCTCGAGGTGTCCGTCCGACAGTGGACCGTTACGTCGAGAACGTACCACGAGGGTCTGCCGCGTCGAGCGCGATGTCGCGCGCGGGGACACACGCCGCTCGGCCCTCACGAAATCGTGTTGACCCGATCGATGACTCCGCCTACAAGTGGCGTCCCTCGCGACGCACAGGCGAAGCGAACGAAGTTGCGGGAGTAACTCAGTGGTAGAGTGCCACCTTGCCAAGGTGGACGTCGCGGGTTCAAATCCCGTCTCCCGCTCTAGAAATCAGCCGAGAAACTCGGCCCCGAGAAGTATGACGGCCTTCCAGGCGATGCCTCGGAAGGCCTCTCCATTCGAGGCGAGTGGTGTGAAGGATCGACGCCTGGAAGGTCGCCATGCTCCGCATGATCGGGCCTCTCGTGAGTGGCCACCTCGGTCGTCACAGGCCCTCCCGGACGGGTTCATCGCCGAGTTCGATCGGGTCGTGGCGAGTGGGGATCCGGTCCTCCGCGACTACCTCATCGAAGCGGTCCGAGCATTCGACGCCAACTGCTTCATGTCCGCCGCGGTGATGCTCGGTGCCGCTTCCGAACGCGCCGTCTCGAGCTTCACGCGACGTCGACGCGTCCGTCGCCTTCACAGGCCCACCACGCATCGGGCGTTAATCCAGGCGCAACCCTTGGGCGAATTCTCACACAGCGTCTGAGTCGCGAGCTGGTCGCAAGGCGTATTGGGGTCCGGCGTGGTGATACATTGGCTGTTCCACCACTGACACTTCGAGATGGCCGTGCAGGTCGAGGCATCGCCGATGGACTCGCAGTTACACGCGACGCCCACGTTACAGGCCCGGGACTCCGTGAGGGCCCCGCTACAGGTACCGCCCGACGCGGCCGGCGTGACGACGGTGCGGGTGCGGGTCTGGGTCTGGGTGCCGGTATCGCAGGGGAGCGAGCAAGCGGACCATCCGGACCAGTCGGAGAGAACACAGTTGTTGGCGCAGACCGTGTCCGCGGTGGCGCTGCCGCCCGAGGCGGTCTGGTTCGCGCCGCACACGGTCCAGGCATCGCAGTAACGCTGGCTGTCCGGATGCAATCGGCCCCAGTACCCGTTCATGCATGCCGTGCAGGTGGTGTCACGCGTGGCATTGCCGGAAAGGGTCGCTCCCGAGCCAGCCGGGCATACCGACCAGGAGATGCAGACCGTGGCTGCGTTGGAGTCGTGGTCCCAGGTGCCGGTAGAGCAGGCTGTCGCGGACGCGGAGCCGGCGGCGCAGTAGGAGCCCGCCGCGCAGGTCGTCGGCGACGAAGATCCCGCCGCGCAGGAGGATCCCGCGGGACAGAGAGTCGGCGAAGTGGTGCCCGTCGAAGGGCAATACGAGCCCGCCGGACAGGTCGTGGGGCTCGATGCGCCCGCGGCGCAGTAGGAACCAGCGGGGCACGCGGTGCCGCTCGTGGCGCCAGCGGAGCAGTAAGACCCCGCGGCGCAAGAGGTCGGCGTCGCAGAACCCGCGGCACAGTACGAACCCGCTGGGCAGGTCGTGGGGGCCGAGGAGCCGGCTCCGCACGAGGTGCCTGCGGGGCAGGTCGTAGGCGTCGAGGATCCGGCGCCGCAGAAGGACCCTGCGGGGCACACCGTCGGGCTCGTCGAGCCTGCGGTGCAGAAGGACCCCGCCGGACAGGGCATGGGCGTGCCGGAGTCCGGGCAGTAGTTTCCCGGTGGACATGCGCCGCAGCCAGCGGCACCTACGCTGCCGTCGCCGCACCCGCCGTCAGCTGCGCTGCCGTCATCTGCGCTGCCGTCACTTGCGCTGCCGTCACTTGCGCTGCCGTCACTTGCGCCGCCGTCACCTGCGCCGCCGTCACCTGCGCTGCCGTCAGCTGCGCTGCCGTCAGCTGCGCTGCCGTCATCTGCGCTGCCGTCATCTGCGCCGCCGTCGGAGGCGCTGCCGTCATCTGCGCTCCCGTCGGAGGCGGCATCGTTGGCGGGCAGATCGCCGTCGACCGACACGTCCACACGGCACTCGTCGCCTTCGCCGCACTCGCTGTTCGAGCCACACGCGGCCAGTGACAGACTGAGCAGCAGCGCCACCTGGGGCGACAAGAATCGAGGTGCACCAATCATCGTCTGCACGATGCTACATTCTTTCGACGTGAGGCGTTGGAGCTGCTGTGCCCCAGCGCCCGGCGGCATTTGCGACGATCGATGGCCAACGAAAGCCGGGTTCGCCCGCCCTCTTGCGGGCGCTCTGGGCAGGTGGGCGATCGCGAAGATCAACCCGCTCCTCCACGGTCAGCCGGACGCGCAGATCGAGAAGGGACGTCGCGGGTTCAAATGCCGTCTCCCGCTCCGAAGTGCTGACAGGAAATGAGGCCGATTCGCGATGAGCGAGTCGGCCTGCTTCATGTCTGGAGGAGGGCCTCGTGCCGCCGCGGACGCGGAGCACCACCTCGGGAGAACTCGGTCCGAGGCACGGGGACTCCGTGCGGATCGTTGGGTTTGGCCGGCGCGGTGCGCCCGACGGCTCGAGCGGCGGCGTGAAGGTCACCGGCTAACGCGTCGATCGGCGAGGTCGCGTGGGAGACGTTCGAGATTCTGCCGGCGCCGCGGCCCCATGTCGCGGCGACGGGATTCGTCTCGAGGTGATCGAGCGACGCATCGGCGCCGAGCGCCTCGAACCCGCGCACCGCACGGAGCGCCGTCAGCACATCGCTGCCCCCCGCGCTCGAAGCGCTTCGATGCGCTTCACGTCCTGCAGGCGAGCACGCGGAGAGCGCGCAGACGGCGAGGGTCGACAATCGGCGCAGCACCGCGTGCGCATTCTATCGCCGGAAGCCTCCATGCGCCTGGTTTTTGCGATCTACAACTCCCGCGGCTTGACCGACTGGGAGGGTCGCGCGAGACGAGTACACGCCGCGTCACGCGCCTTGGCTCCTCTCGATCGTCCTTGGCTGCCCGACGTCGAGCGGCTTTGTTCCCTCCACATCAGCGCTGATCGCTGGACGATGTCAGGTCTGACCCCTAGGAACCGGTCGTGCGCCCCCTCAGACTCCGCTCCATCCTGTGGTTCGACTGCACCGCCGCTGCGATCGCCGGAGTGGCCCTGTTGGCTCTCGCTGGGGTGGTCTCACCGTGGCTCGGCGTGCCACGCGCCGTTCTGCTGCTCAACGGCGTCGTGAACCTGGCGTACGGCGCCTTCTCGTTCTCGCTCGCGAGACGGCCGTCGCCACCGCGGAGGTGGGTCCAGGCGCTGGTCATCGGAAACGTCGCGTGGGTCGCCGTCTGCGTGGTGATGGCGGTGCGCTTCGCCCGTCCCGGAAGCTTCCTCGGCGCGGGCTACCTGTTGGCGGAGGGAGTGTTCGTCGGTGTCCTCGCGGCCGTGGAAGGCGTGGCAGCTTTCCGAAACGATGACCGCGCGGCTCTGAAGACGAAGACCGCCGAGAGTCCGTAGGTGTGTCACGAACATGCGTCGAGCCACGCCCGGCGCGCCGGCACGCCGTGCGCCTCGAGACCGGGCACGATCACGGTCTCGACGACGTCGTAGAACAACGCACGCGCGTCGCGACCGCTGCACAGGCCGTACATCACGCCTTCTTCCGGCGGCTCCGACGAGAGGGGAAGATGCGCGAGCTCGTGCTCGACGAGGTGCGCGAACGCGACCTCGAGATAGTCGGCGAGACGCGCACGGGTCGCTGCATCGAGCGAAGGTGCGACCTCGGCCAGCAGTCGCCAACCGAAGCGCGCATGCCCCACCTCGTCGGACCAGATCGTGGTGAGCAGCGTGCGCAGCGCCCCGTCCGGCATCTCGACGCGCTCTGCACCGATCAGGCCGACCGCGACCGTCTCGCTCAGGCAACAGACCGACAGCACGTTGCGCAGCGCTGCTTCGAGCGGCGTGTGCGCGTCGGGATGCAACGGGAGCTCGGCCACGGCCGGGAGCTCGGCGCGCGCGTCGCCGCCGAGCGACTCGACGACCGCTCCGCAGAGGACGCCGTGCCGCCGCTCCTCGTCTGCGAACGCGAAGATCTCGCGCGCCCAGTTCGCGTGACCGAGACCGAGCTCTTCGAGCTGACGTCCGAGCGCGGCGAAGACCTCCGATGACGCGTACTCGTTGACCATTCGCCCGCGCCAGGTCTCGATCGCCGCCGAGCGGAGAGCGGGGATCGTGGGCAGCTGGAGCTCGATCGCGCGCGCGGCCTCGCGCAGATCGAGGACCTCCCGCGGATGGGCCTCGTTCTGCGCGACGCCCGCCGCGACGCCGGACACAGACGGCGGCATCGGCGGGCCCCACGGCGTGCACGCCGCGTGGAGGTCGTTGCCGGTCTTCTCGACGTTCGCACAGCAGTCCCAGCGATGCGGTGCGCCGCCGTGGTGCGCGAGGAGCGACTCGCGACAGCACGAAACGACCTCGGGCGACACGTTCTGCTTCTCGCCGGGATAGTGTCCCTCGGTCGGAAACGCTTGCTCGATCCGCTGCTCGCAGGACAGCGGCGGAGGCGGAGCAGGTGCAGGCTTCTGCGGGACCGATTCGGCCGCGGGCGTCGCGGTGATCGGAGCCGGCGCCGTCGAGCTGCACGCGCTCACGGTCGAGAGCGCCGTCGACAAGGCGACCTTGGATGCCATCCGCAGCGCCGCGAGGTGAGTTTCTCTTCGCATGGTGACGTCCCTCCGAATGGAGAGACTACCGACGCCGGCGAATCATTGCCTCGATCTCCGAGTCTCGATTGTATCCGGCGTCGATACGACGCGTCACGAGGCGTCTGCGCGCGAGCCGTGGCCTCGCGGGCTCGCACGGCATCGCGGTGGACGCGACGCACGTCTACTGGACCAACCGCAACGGCAACACGGTGATGCAGTGCCCGATCACGGGCGGTTGCAACACGCCCTTCGTGCTCGCCGGAGGCGCGCAGGAGCCGACCGGCATCGCGCTCGACGCGACGAGCGTGTACTGGACGAACACGAGCAGCGGCACCGTGCTGAACGTGAAGCCGTGACTGTCCCGATCACGACGCGCGTCGCGCTCTCATCGAGGCGTGATACGCCTCCTCGATGGACTCCCTCGAAGCGATCCTCGCCGACTTCGACGCCGACCTGCCGCTCGAAGAGGCGAAGACCATCCCGGGTTCCTGGTACACCGACGAGCGCGTCGCCGAGCTCGAGGCGCGCGCGGTGTGGGGAAACACCTGGCAGATGGTCGCCCGAGTGGCGCAGCTCGAGGCCCCGGGCTCGTACGTGACGGCCGAAATCGGGGGCGAACCGATCGTCGTGGTGCGCGGCAGAGATTCGGTGCTCCGCGCGTTCTTCAATGTGTGCCGTCACCACGCCGCCGCCGTCTGCACCCAGCCGGAAGGACGCGCCGAAGCGCTCCGCTGCCCGTACCACGGCTGGACGTACGGCCTCGACGGTCGGTTCAAGAGTGCGCCCGAGCTCGAGGGCGTTCGCTGCTTTCGGCCGGAGGAGAACGGTCTCGTTCCCGTCTCGGTCGCGGTCTGGGAGAATTTCGTCTTCGTGCACCTCGATCCGACGCCACCCTCGCTCGAGTCGCACCTCGGCCGGTTGGTCGAGCGAGTGCGGCCTCTCGGCCTCGACGCGCTCCATTTCGCCGGCCGGCGCGAGTTCGTCCTGAATTGCAATTGGAAGGTCTTCGTCGACAACTACCTCGACGGCGGCTACCACGTGCCGTTCCTGCACCGCGGGCTGAACAGCATTCTCTCGTTCAAGCAGTACACGATCGAGAACTTCGATCGCGTCTGCGTGCAATCGAGCCCCATCGACGCGAGCGGGGGAGAGTCGATGACGGCCGCCGTGCGCAAGGGCCAGGCGCTGTACTTCTGGCTCTATCCCAACCTGATGCTCAATTGGTACGAAGGATATCTCGATACCAACCTCGTCGTCCCGATCGGTCTCGATCGGATGAAAGTGAGCTTCGAGTTCTATTTCGCCGACGTCAGTGAGGAGGCCAAGGCGCGCAACGAGCAGAGCATCGCGGTGAGCGATCGGATCCAGGAAGAAGATCACGCCATCTGCGAGTCGGTGCAGCGCGGGCTGCGCTCGCGGGCGTACGGCAAGGGAAGGCTGTCGGTGCGGCGCGAGGCAGGGGAGTTCCTATTCCATCGGCTCCTCGCGCGCGACCTGCGCGGCAATCGCGGCGAACCGTGAACCGGCGCGCCGAGCGTACGCTACGTCGCTGCGTCGATGGCACGGATCTCGTTGACCACCGCCAGCCGAACCAATGATCATGGCGTCACTCCACGAGGCGCGCGCTCGTGGCCGAAGTACACCTCTTTCCGTGAACGCGATGTCGCGCCCGCGAACTTCGCGTGGCACGAATTGGCATGACCGGTTCGCACCCAGCGTCCGAAAACACCGGTAATGACCTTCGTCCGCGCGGAAGACGGCTCGCTGCTCGTCGCCGATCTCGCGAGCGGCACGACCCGCAAGCTGTCGGAGAACAGCGGCGCGACCTACCTCGGCGACACCTATCATTACGAAGGCGGCGCGTCACTACGTTGCATTCGGCGCTGAGTCAGTGCGGTCACCGTGATCGGCGCGCGCACCTGCGCATCATCGGCGCTCTCGCGTCCGAAACACCAGCCGCCACGCGGGAAACGACCACGCGAGGAACACCAGGTTCTGCACGACGAGGCGCGTTGCCATCGCGACGCACGGTGAGGGGTGCAGCGCGCGGACGGCGGCGTCGTAGAGCACTCCATTGAGCGCGAGCGTCACGAGCTCCGCGAGCACGAACAGCTTCGCCTGTCGTTCGAGACCATTGCCGGTCGCGCGGAACGCGAAGGTGCGGTTGCCGTGGAAGTTGACGATGCCGCCCGCGATCAGCGCCGGGAGGTTCGCCGTCTGCGCAGACCAACCGAGGACCTGCATGCACAGGAAGAGAACGAGGAGATCGATCGCCGTCGCGGCGCCGCCGACTGCGAACGAGCGAAGCAAGGTTCCGAGTCTTTCGCGCATCGCCCGCACCCATGCACGGATGTAGCCACGCCCGATATCCGCGCGCTCACGCCTCGATGCGCGTAGCTGGATTCGCACTCGCGCGGCCGCTCGCGCTTCGCGCCGAGTTCGTTACGGACGCCTCGAACCACGGGCGCCCCGCCGAGATGCCGTGCGGGCGTGGGGATATCATGCGAGGAATGGCGACGCACGCCGTGGCATCCGGCTTCTCGCATCCGCACGACATCAGCAGAGCTGCGACGAGAATTGCGGTGACCGGGCTCAGCGCACCTTCTCGAGCTTGGGCGCGTCGCCGCTCTCCACGCGCTTCCACGCGCGCGCGAACAGGGTGTGCATCGGCTCGAGGGGGAAGTTGCGACCGAGGTCTCCGGGGTAGAACGGCTTCTTCCAGTCTTCCATCGGGAGATCCTTGCCGCTCCCCTTCCCCCAGCCGCCGGGGAGGAACACCTCGCGGCTGGCGCGCTCGCGCTTCCCCTCGGTGACGAGCTTCTTCTTCACGAGCTCGGCCTGCGCGGTCTGGTGCCGCTTCGGCGTCCAGTCGTTGAAGCGACGGATCGCACGATCCGTCGGCTCGGCGAGCGCGAGGAGCTGGAGGTAGAGCGCCGCCGCGTCGTCCGAGAGGGCAAGCGCCTTCTTCACCACCGTCACCGTGCGCGGCGCGGAGAGCGCGGGGTTCGCCTCGAACTGACCTGCTTCGAGCTTGCTCTCGGCGACACGCGCGGCGAGCGCCGCGAAGCCGTCCGAGAGGACCGTCCGCGCGACGCCGAAGCCGTCCTCGTCGTCGCCGATCGCCTTGCGGAGCGCAGCGATCGCGGGCGCGTCCCAGCGCCTCACTTTGGCGGGACGGAAGCCGGCGAGGAGCGTGTGCTCGTAGAGCGCGACGATGAGCGTGCCGTCGTCGAGCGCCTTCTCGCAGACCGTGCCGTCGTCGTCTGGCAGCTTCACCTCGTCGCCGCCGACGACCTTCAGGAGGTCGAAGAGATCCTTGCGCTGCTCGTGATCGGAGTAGGTGTAGCCGAGCGGCCAGACCAGCTTCTCGTTCTCGAGGAGCGCACGCATCTTGGCGTGGAGCGCGGGGATGCCTGCGCGGACCGGGGCACCTATCGGCTGCGCGTACGCGAGCCACGCCGTCGTCACGACCAGGCGCTTGGCGGTCTCCCAGTCGAAGG
>JBKJQC010000337.1:0-2959 GCA_046593995.1 Polyangiales bacterium | reverse complement strand
CCTCCTTCGCGCCGGCGTCGCGGATCATCTTCACGATCTTGCGCGACGTGGTGCCGCGCACGATCGAGTCGTCGACGACGACCACGCGACGCCCCTTGAGCGTCTCGGCGACGGGCGAGAGCTTCAGCTTCACGCCGAAGTGCCGGATCGACTGCGACGGCTCGATGAACGTGCGGCCGACGTAATGCGAGCGCACGAGCCCCATGTCGAACGGGATCCCGCTCGCCTCGGCGTATCCGATCGCGGCGGGGACGCCGCTGTCCGGCACCGGGATGACGATGTCCGCCTCGACCGGGTGCTCCTTCGCGAGCCGCTTCCCGAGCGCCTTGCGAGTCGCGTAGACGCTGCGGTTCTCGATGCGCGAGTCGGGGCGCGCGAAGTAGATGTATTCGAACACGCAGACGTGCTTCTGCGCCTTCGGGAAGGGGGAGAGCGAGCGCAGCCCCTCCTCGTTGATGACGAGCATCTCGCCCGGATCGATGTCACGGACGTACTCCGCGCCGATGAGCTCGAACGCGCAGGGCTCGCTCGCGACGACGTGCGCGTCGTTCAAGCGACCGAGGACGAGCGGCCGGACGCCCATCGGATCGCGGACCGCGATGAGCGAGTCACCGGTCAGGACCACGAGCGAATACGCACCGCGCACCTGGAGGAGGGCGTCGACGACCTTGTCGACGAGCCCAGCTGCGCGCGAGAGCGCCACGAGGTGGACGATGACCTCGGTGTCGCTCGACGACGTGAAGATCGACCCGCGCGCCTCGAGCGTCGCGCGGAGCTCTTGCGCGTTGGTGAGGTTACCGTTGTGCCCGATCGCGAGGGACCCGTGGGCCGTGTCGACCGCGATCGGCTGCATGTTGCGCGGGTGCGAGCCGCCTGCGGTCGAGTAGCGGACGTGCCCGATGGCGTTCGAGCCAGGAAGCGTCTTGATGGCTTCGGGTCCGAAAACCTCTTGCACCAGGCCCATCCCGCGGTGGACGAACAGCTGACCTTCGTCCCCCGTCACGATCCCGCACGACTCCTGGCCGCGGTGCTGCAGCGCGTGGAGGCCGAGATAGCAGAGGTTCGCCGCTTCCTGGTGGCCGTAGATCCCGACGACGCCGCACTCGTCGTGGAAGCGGTCCTCATCCGGAACGGGACTGCGGCGGCGAGACGTCTCTTCGTTGGGATCGAGGATCGTCAGTCGTCGCTTCGTCATGGGCCCGGGCATGTAGTGCCGGCGACCGGTGGCGTCACGCTGGTCCGTCCGGCAGGTAGGCAAGCGCTCGGATTCGGCCTCGGTCGAACGTCCGCGGCTGAGCTGTGCGTCCCCAACGGTGCTACCGGCGCGGAGATCCAACACAACAGGCACGCGTATGACGATTGCAGAGCAGCCTGCCATGCACGTCGAGCTCGTCGTCTTCGATCTGGCAGGGACCACGGTGCAGGACGACGACGTCGTCGCCGAGCACCTGCAGGCCGCGCTCGGCGAGGCGGCGGTCCCGGTGACCATCGAGCAGGTCGACGCCGTGATGGGCTGGCCGAAGCCCGATGCGATCCGCGAGCTGCTCCGCGTCGCCGGGCAGCCGGAGGACGAAGAGGACATCGCGCGCATCCACGATCGCTTCGTGCGGAACATCGTCGAGCACTACCGGTCGTCGCGCGACGTGCGCGAGGTCGCCGGGACCTCGGGTGTGTTCCGCTGGCTCGCCGAGCGCGGCATCAAGGTCGCGATCGACACCGGTTTCTCCACGCCGATCACGAAGGCGGTCGTCGACCGCATGCAGTGGCGCGACCGCGGGCTCCTCGACGTCGTCGTGTCGAGCGACGAGGTCGCGCACGGCCGTCCCTTCCCCGACATGATCTTCCTCGCCATGCAGCGCGCGGGCGTCGACGATCCTTCGCGCGTCGTGAAGGTCGGCGACACCCCTTCGGACCTGATCGAGGGGCGCCGCGCGAAATGCGGGTTCGTCGTCGGCGTGACGCGCGGCTCGCACACCCGCGAGCAGCTCGAGCGCCACGCGCACGACGCGCTGATTCCTACCGTCGCGAGCCTGCCCGGCACGCTCCTCTCGGTCATGCGCGGTCCGCGACGGCTGGACGCCCCGGGAAGACGCGTCGCGTGATCGAGCGAGCATCCCCGCGCGACAGCGCAACTCCGGTCTCGAGGCGGAAGGCGATCCTGCAGAGCGTCGCGCGCGCGGCGTTCGCGGTCTTCGGTGTCCTCGGCATCGTCCTCCTCGTACGGAACGTCGGCGCGGCGCAGCTCCTCGCGCTCCTCCGGGGCGCGCTCCCGTGGGTGCCGGCGCTCCTCGCGCTCGAATTTCTGCGCATCGCCGCGGAGGGCGCCGCGACCGTCTCGCTCCTCCACCACGAGATGCGCGGGATCGCGAAGGTCGGGAAGCTCGCGCTCCTCCGCATGCACCTCGTCGCGAACGCCGCGCTCGTCGTGCTGCCTGGTGGACGCGCGATCTCCGAGGGTCTCCTCGCCTCGTACCTCGCGCCGTCACTCGGGACCGGACACGCGGTCGCGGTCGTCGTCGCGCGACAGGTCGCGACGCTGTGGGCGCTCGTCGCGATCTCGATCCCTTGCACCATCGCAGCGTGGTGGATCAGCGGGATGTCGATGTTGACCCTCGCCATCGGGATCCACGGCATCGGCTGCGTGATCAGCGCGATCGCCCTCGACTGGGCCGCGCGTCACGCGAAGCTCCCCAAGTTCCTCGCGAAGAAGCATGCGCACACGACCGAGCTCGTCGACGAGTTCCGCGAAGCCTCGAAGCACATCCCGTGGATCCACGGGGGCGCGCTCGCCGGGAAGGTCGTGAACCGCCTCGCGCAGGCGGTCCAGTACGGCATCCTCCTCTACGCCGTCGGCTCGCACGGCACCGTCGTTCGCGCGTTCGTCGCCGATGGTGTGAACCTCGTGGGCAGCGCGCTCGGCGAGGTGATCCCTGCGCAGGCCGGCGCCACCGACGGCGCG